>JBDSSV010000392.1:0-9814 GCA_039928535.1 Burkholderiales bacterium | reverse complement strand
CGGGTCGCAATGTCCGGGAATCAGTTTGAGCTTGGCGCCGACCTTGAAGCGCGTGGCGCCCGCAATCTGCAGGACGCCGTGCTCATCCGACGCCTTCACAAATTCGACATCCGCGTAGTCCGCGACGCGTGGCATGCCCGAATCCATGCTCGACGCTTTGAGCCCCGCATCCACGACCACGCGCTGCGCCGACGGCGCGCTCATCACGGTCGTCCACACGAACAAGCTGTGCTCGAACTGCGGGATGCCGCTCTCGGTCCAGTCGTTCTTCGCGTAATCAGCATCCATGAAAATATACGAGCCCGCCTGCAGCTCGTGATAAACACTGCTTGTCGCTTCGAACATGTAAGAGCCGGTACCCGCGCCCGTCACGTAGTTGCAGGCAATGCCGGCGGCGCTCAATAGCGCGGTCGTCGCGCGCACATGTCCGACCGCGCGTGCAATCGCTTCGCGCCGCTCGCTTACCTTGCGGATGTGCTGCGCCGAACCCTGATAGGCCTGCAATCCGGCAAAGCGCAGATTACGGCAATCCGTAATTTGCTGTGCAAGCACCACCGCCGGCGCGCCCGGCTGCACGCCGCAGCGACCGGCGCCAACGTCGATTTCGACCAGCACGTCCAGCGTAACGCGCGTCGCGGCGGCGGCGGCATCGAGCGCCGCAACGTTGGCGGCATCATCCACGCACACCGCGACATGGGCACGCTGATTGAGTTCGGCCAGCAGCTTTACCTTGGGCGCGCCGACGATTTCATTGGCGATCAGGATGTCGCGCACGCCGCCATCGACCAGCACGGCCGCTTCACTGACTTTTTGCACGCAGACGCCGACTGCCCCGAGCGCGATCTGCCGCAGCGCGATTTCGGGGCGCTTGTGGCTTTTGGCGTGGGGCCGCAGGCGCACACTGCTGCCGCGCAAAGAATCCGGCAGGCGCTGCAGATTGCGCTCGAATGCGTCGAGCTCCAGCAGCAGGCACGGCGTGTCGACTTCCGCCAGTGGCATGCCGATCGCGGCGGCGGGGCGCAGAATCATGGTGCGACCATCATGGCGTGTAATCGTAATCGATGATCAACGGCGCGTGGTCCGAATAGCGCTCGTCCAGATAAATTTTTACTTTGCGCGCGCACGCGGCGACGGCGGCGGTGGCGACCTGGTAATCGATGCGCCACCCGACATTCTTCGCCCACGCCTGGCCGCGGTTCGACCACCACGTGTATTGATCGGGGCGCTGGTCGACGCGGCGGAATACGTCGCAGTATTTTAATTCGTCGAAAATCTGCGTGAGCCACTCACGCTCTTCCGGCAGGAATCCCGAGTTTTTGCGGTTGCCGCGCCAGTTTTTAAGATCGATTTCCTTGTGCGCGATGTTCCAGTCGCCGCAGACGATGAATTCGCGGCCCTGGCACGCGAGTTTTTCCAGGTGCGGATAAAACTCGGCCATGAAACGGAATTTCGAAGCCTGACGGTGCTCGCCGGCTGAGCCCGAAGGCAGGTAGACCGAAATCACCGATAGCTTGCCGAAGTCCGCCCGCACGTAACGGCCCTCCGCATCAAACTCGCGCACGCCTATGCCTTCGCTCACGTGGTCAGGCTGGCGTTTCGAATACAGGCCGACGCCGCTGTAGCCTTTTTTCTCCGCATAATGGAAATGGCCGTGAAAGCCATGCGGCGCGAGCATTTCCGCCGTCATATCGGCAGCCTGCGCTTTCAATTCCTGCACGCACACGATATCGGCCTTCTGGCGCACGAGCCAGCGCAAGAAGCCCTTAGTAGTGGCCGCGCGGATACCGTTGAGGTTCGCAGTGATTACGCGTAACATAATGTTTTGGCGGCGTTTAGCGCTGTATTTCGGTTGTTTTTTCAGAGTGCTCGCGGGACTTACATGCCGGACAATTTCAGACAGGATTTCATCCGGTTCGTGGTGGCGCAAAAAGTACTTTATTTTGGTGAATTCAAGACCAAGGCGGGCCGTTTGTCGCCTTATTTTTTCAACGCCGGGCTGTTTTATGACGGTGAGTCGCTTAAACAGCTCGCGCAATTTTACGCGAAAGCCATTCTAGCTGCCCGCGTCGAATTCGACATGCTCTTCGGGCCCGCTTACAAAGGCATTCCACTGGTGGCCGCGGTCGCCATGACGCTCGCCGACGCGGGGCGCAACGTGCGTTACAGTTTCAACCGCAAGGAAGAGAAAGACCATGGTGAAGGCGGCGTGGTCGTCGGCGCCCCGCTGGAAGGCCGCGTGCTGATCATAGACGACGTCATTTCCGCCGGCACTTCGGTACGCCAGTCGGTCGAGATCATCAAGGCGGCCAAGGCCGTGCCGTGCGGGGTCGCAATTGCGCTCGACCGCATGGAAAAAGGCACCGGCGAGCTGTCAGCCGTGCAGGAAGTCGAGCGTTATTATGCAATGCCGGTGGTCAGCATTGCACGTCTGGACGACCTGGTGTCTTATTTGCAGTCGGACGGCGCAATGGCTGCCAACCTTAGTGCCGTGAACAAATACCGCGAACAATACGGAGTAATAGTACATGCATAGCATCCAGAGGATTTCATTGATGACGCTGCTGCTCGCGTGCGCCACGGTGCAGGCGCAAACGCCGCCCGCCGGCGGTGGCGGCAAAATCGTGTGCTGGAAAAACAAGGCCGGCCAAACGGTCGGTTGCGGCGACAAGGTGCCGCCTGAATATCAGGACAATGCGACCAAACAACTCAACGATCGCGGCATCACCATCAAGCTATCGGATCCCGCGCCGACGCCTGAGCAGAAAAAAGCGCTGCAAGCCGAAACGGATCGCAAGGCCGCCGAGAAACTGGCGGCCGCCGAGCAGGCGCGCAAGGACCGGGCGCTTCTCGATACCTTCACGACAGTCAAGGAAATCGACTTGAAGCGCAATCGCGATATCCAGCTGATCGAATCGAATATAGAAGCACAGACGACGAACCTGAAAAATGCGAACGACCGCCAGATCGACGCGCGCAGTCGCATGGATCCATACAAGAAAGAAAACAAACCGGTGCCCGTGTCACTGCAGGAAGAATCCGACCGCGCCGAAGCCGGCAAGCTCAAGATCCAGGCCCAGATCACGCAGAAGCGCAAGGACATAGTGGAATTGAATCAGCAATACGATGCACTTAAAAAACGCTATACCGAACTGACAGTACCGGCCGCGACCACCGCCGCGCCGGGAACTGCGCCAGCGCCGGCGCCCGCACCCGCACCCGCCGCAAGCACCGCGGCGGCAAAAAAATAGACGTTTAAATCGCGCCGAGCTTTTGCTTCAGCAGCACATTAGCCTGCGCGGGATTGGCCTTGCCCATTGAGGCCTTCATGACCTGGCCGACCAGCGAATTGAAGGCCTTCTCCTTGCCGCTCTTGTAATCCGCGACCTGTTGCGCGTTGGCGGCGATTACCTGGTCGATGATTCTTTCGAGCTCGCTGCTGTCGGAAATCTGCTTCAGGCCGCGTTTTTCGATGATGGTGTCGGGATCTCCTTCGCCCTTCCATATCGCATCGAATACATCCTTTGCGATTTTTCCGGATATTGTCCCATCACGTATTCGCATCACTAGTTTTTTTAACTGTTGGGGCGAAATGCGGCTTTGCGATATGTCCAAATTCTCCTCGTTAAGGCGAGCGTTAAGCGCTCCCGCAATCCAATTCGCGAGATCAGATACATTCTCCTCGCCAGCAAACGTTGTGGTGGCGTAACTACTCATCTCGCGACTACTCGAAAGTACGTTGGCCGTCTCTCTTGCGAGCTGGAATTTTCGGAACTTTTCGAAACTCGCTGACGGGAGGTCCGGCATGGAACTCCTAATTTCATCAATCCATTGCTGTGTCACCTCAAGCGGCAGCAAATCCGGATCGGGAAAATAGCGATAGTCCATCGCGTCTTCCTTCGAACGCATCGAGCGTGTTTCATCCTTGTCCGGATCGTACAGCCGCGTCTCCTGTTTTATCGTACCGCCATCCTCGATGATTTCAATCTGGCGCCTGACCTCGAACTTGATCGCCTGCTCCATGAAGCGGAACGAATTGAGGTTTTTGATTTCACAGCGCGTGCCCAGCGTGTCCGATCCCGCCGGCCGCACCGACACGTTGGCGTCGCAGCGGAACGAGCCTTCCTGCATGTTGCCGTCGCAAATGCCGATCCAGCGCACCAGCGTGTGCAGGGCTTTGGCGTAGGCGACCGCCTCCTCGGCGCTGCGCATGTCAGGCTCCGTCACGATCTCGAGCAGCGGCGTGCCGGCGCGATTCAGGTCGATGCCGCTCATGCCCTGAAAGTCCTCGTGCAGCGACTTGCCCGCGTCTTCCTCAAGATGAGCGCGCGTTAGCTGTACGGTCTTTTCCACGTCGCCAACCATGATTTTCAACGTGCCGCCTTGCACTACCGGCAATTCGTATTGGCTGATCTGGTAGCCCTTGGGCAGGTCGGGATAAAAATAATTCTTGCGTGCGAACACTGAGCGACGGCTGATCCTGCCGCCCACTGCGAGCCCGAAACGGATCGCGCGCTCGACGGCGCCTTTGTTCAGGACCGGCAAAACGCCGGGCAACGCGATATCCACCTCGCTTGCCTGCGAATTCGGACTCGCGCCAAACGCCGTCGATGCGCCCGAAAAAATCTTGGACCGCGTCGACAGCTGCGCGTGGGTCTCCAGACCGATGACCACTTCCCACTTCATGCTATCCCCGGCGGCATCCGCATATGCCAATCTGTCGCCTGCTGGTACTGGTGGGCTACATTCAGCATTTTGGCTTCATCGAAATAATTGCCGATGATCTGCAAACCAACCGGATGGTCAGAGGGGTTTAAGGGGAGTGCACTACCCTCCCCTTTCTTTTCCCGGCCGAAGCCGCAGGGAATCGACATGCCCGGCAGGCCGGCGAGATTGACCGCGATGGTGTAAATGTCCGACAAATACATCTGCACCGGGTCGCCCGCCTTTTCGCCGAGATTGAATGCGGTGGTGGGAGTCGTCGGGCCCATGATAACGTCGCATTTCTTGAACGCCTCGACGAAATCCTGCGCGATCAGCCGCCGCAACTTCTGCGCCTTGAGGTAGTAAGCATCGTAGTAGCCGTGCGACAGCACGTAGGTGCCGATCAGGATGCGGCGCTTCACTTCCGCGCCGAAACCCTGCGCGCGGGTCTTGCTGTACATGTCCGCCAGATCCGTATACTCGGGCGCGCGATAGCCGTAACGCACGCCGTCGAACCGCGAGAGATTGCTCGACGCTTCGGCCGGCGCCAGGACGTAGTAGACCGGCACCGACAACTTCATGTTCGGCAATGACACTTCGACGGTTTCGCAACCAAGCTTGCGGAACTCCGCGACCGCCTGATCGACTGCCCTGGCGACGTCGGGCGCCATGCCTGCGGCAAAGAATTCCGCGGGCAGGCCGATACGCAGGCCGTGTATGGATAGGGGCAGATCGCGTGCGTAGTCTTCGGGCTCGCGCTCGAGGCTCGTCGAATCACGCGCGTCGTGCCCCGCCATCGCATTCATCATCAACGCGAGGTCTTCGGCGGTTTTCGCAAACGGCCCGGCCTGATCGAGGCTCGACGCAAACGCAATCATCCCGTAGCGCGACACCACGCCATAGGTAGGTTTGAGGCCGCAGACGCCCGACAGCGCCGCCGGCTGGCGGATCGAGCCGCCGGTGTCGGTACCAGTCGCCGCCGGCACCAGGCGCGCGGCAACCGCCGCCGCCGAGCCGCCCGAACTGCCGCCCGGCACGGCGGCCGTGTCCCACGGATTTTTTACCGGCCCATAGTACGAGGTCTCGTTCGACGAACCCATCGCGAATTCGTCCATATTGGTTTTGCCGGCGATCACGGCGCCGGCACGATTGAACTGCGCGATGACGTGCGCGTCGTATGGAGCGACGAAATTCGACAGGATTTTTGATGCGCACGTCGTGCGCCAGCCTTGCGCGCAGAAAATATCTTTGTGCGCGAATGGAATGCCGGTCAATGGCCCGGCGCCCCCTTTTGCAAGCACCACGTCGGCGCTTCTCGCTGCCGCTAGACTGCGTTCGTCATCGACGCTGATGAATGCATTGAGCGTTTTGCCCAGTCCGTTGATTCGCTTAAGGAAAAACTCCGTGACCTCGACGCTGGAGACGCGCTTTGCGGCGAGTTCGGCGGCCAGTTGTTTGAGCGTGAAATTCAGCATGTGCATGGGCAAGCCGGCGGCGCGAGGTGGGACGTTTGTGTCCAGCGCGTGGCGCCGCTTAATCTACTCAATGACCTTGGGCACCAGGTAAAGGTCGGCCTCGACTTGCGGCGCTATCGATTGAAACAACACATGCCGGTCGGACTCGGTGACGACGTCATCACGCAAGCGCTGCATGACGTCCTGTGCGTGCGACATCGGCGCGACGCCGGTGGTATCGACCGCCTGCATTTCTTCGATCAGCCGGAAGATTCCGGTCATGCGGCTCAAGACCTCGCCCGCCTCGGCGGGTGCTACTTCAATGCGGGCAAGTTGTGCAATGCGTTTTACGTCGTCCAGCGTAAGGGCCATGGGCAGCGCGCTTTTTTGCTTAAAAAATCACTTGTAATCAGGTATTATACAGCGCTAATTTAGAGTGCTTTTTCCTTTCTTCGGAACCAGTTATGTTCGGTTTTTTAAGCGGCTACTTCAATAACGACCTCGCGATCGACCTCGGCACCGCCAACACGCTCATTTACGTGCGCGGCAAAGGTATAGTGCTCGATGAACCATCAGTCGTCGCGATCCGCCAGGAAGGCGGACCCAACGGCAAGAAAGTAATTCAGGAAGTCGGCCTCGCCGCCAAGGCGATGCTGGGACGCACGCCGGGCAATATTACGGCGATCCGTCCGATGAAAGACGGCGTGATCGCCGACTTCACCGTAACCGAGCAGATGTTGAAGCACTTCATCAAGAAAGTTCACGATTCGCGTCTGTTCTCGCCAAGCCCGCGCATCATCATTTGCGTGCCGTGCGGTTCGACGCAGGTAGAGCGCCGCGCGATCCGCGAGTCCGCGATAGGGGCCGGCGCTTCCCGCGTGTATCTGATCGAAGAACCAATGGCCGCCGCGATCGGCGCGGACATGCCCGTCGGCGAGGCGACCGGCTCGATGGTGGTCGACATCGGCGGCGGCACGACCGAAGTGGGCGTGATCTCGCTCGGCGGCCTAGTCTATAAAGGCTCGGTGCGCGTCGGCGGTGATAAATTCGACGAAGCGATCATCAATTACATCCGGCGCAATTACGGCATGCTGATCGGCGAGACCACCGCAGAGCTAATCAAGAAGGAAATCGGTTCCGCGTTTCCCGGCTCCGAAGTGCGTGAGAAGGAAGTGAAGGGCCGCAACCTCGCCGAAGGCATCCCGCGCAGCTTCACGATTTCGTCGAACGAAATACTCGAAGCGCTGACCGAGCCGCTCAACAGCATAGTCAGTGCCGTCAAGTCCGCGCTCGAGCAGACGCCGCCCGAACTCGCCGCGGACATCGCGGAAAAAGGCATGGTGATTACCGGCGGCGGCGCGCTTTTGCGCGATATCGACCGTCTGCTGATGGAAGAGACCGGCCTGCCGGTGATCGTCGCCGAAGACCCGCTGACGTGCGTCGTGCGCGGCTCCGGTATGGCGCTGGAAAAAATGGAAAAACTCGGCAGCATCTTTACGGATGATTAAAGCTGACAGCGTTCAGCCGTCAGCTGGCAGCTAAGGACTGCGCGGTCACACCGTGCAGCCAAAGCTGAATGCTGATCGCTGAAAGCTGACTGCTAAATCATGGAACACTCCCCGCCGCCATTTTTCCGACGCGGTCCGAGCCCCCTGGTCCGCCTGCTGTTGTGCTCCCTGCTGTCAGTCGCGCTGCTGATCTCCGACGCGCGCTACGGCTACCTCGAAGGCATCCGCAAGATCGTTTCCGTCATCGTGTATCCGCTGCAACGGCTCGCCGGAGCGCCGCGCACGCTGCTCGATGCAGTCGGCGAGTTCTTCGTCACGCAGGCGGCCCTGCGCACTGAAAACGCCAACCTCGGCGCGCAAAGCCTGCGCGATGCCGCCACGCTCAGGAAGTACGCGGCGCTGGCCGCCGAGAACGCGCATTTGCGCGACCTGCTGGCCGCGCGCCAGCGTTTTCCCGAGAGCACGGTGTTCGCCGAAGTGCTGTACGCCGGCCGCGACATCTTCACGCGCAAGGTCGTCATCGACAAGGGCCAGCAAAACGGCATCAAGGCCGGCCAGCCCGTCATCGATCAGATCGGCGTCATCGGGCAGGTCACGCGCGCCTATCCGTGGCTGGCGGAAGTCACTTTGATCACCGATAAGGAACAGACGGTGCCGGTGCAGAATCTGCGCAACGGCCTGCGCGCCGTGCTCGGCGGCAGCGGCAACGACGGCCAGCTCGAGCTGAAATTCATCCCGCTCAACGCGGAATTCCAGAACGGTGACCAGCTCGTGACGTCGGGCATCGACGGCGTGTACCCGCCCGGCCTGCCGGTCGCCGAGGTGTCCAACGTCGAGCGCAACGCCGCCTACCTGTTCGCGCGTATTACGTGTAAACCTCTCGCCGGCGTGAGCAGTCACGGCCAAGTGCTGGTGCTGAACTGGGAGAACAAGACGCCTGAACGGCCGCTCGAGGAAACCAGAACAGTGCGCGCCAAAAAACCGCGCAGGGGCAGCTGATGCAATTCCGCGACATAGCTCACCACGAAATCCTGTTGCCGGTCAGGACTTCGTTCATCTTGGTTACGTTTGTCGCGGCGCTGATCATCAATCTGCTGCATTGGTCGGGCTGGTGGCTCGCGATCAAGCCGGATTTCGTCGCGCTCGTCGTGCTTTATTGGTGCATCCAGCAGCCGCGCAAAGTCGGTTTCGCATCCGCCTGGCTGCTCGGGCTCGTCATGGACGTCGCCGAAGGCAGCCTCTTCGGCCAGCACGCGCTCGCCTACTCGGTGCTCGCGTTTGCCGGTATCGTGCTGCACCGGCGCGTGCTGATGTTCACGATGCGCGACCAGATACTGCACGTGATAGTCCTGCTGCTGATGAACGATCTGCTGGTGCTCGCGGTGCGCATGTTAGCGGGCGCCGCCTTTCCGGGCCTGAGTTATTTCATCGGCAGCATGACGGCCGCCGCGCTGTGGCCTGCTCTGACCTGGCTGTTCAAGCTGCCGCAGCGGCCCGCGCCGGACCCCGACCGTGTCTGAGCTGACCATCAACCCCGGCGTCGAGCTGCGCAATTCGCGGCTTGAGCTCTACCACTTCCGCCTGCGCCTCGCGATCGCATCGGGATTCGTGCTCTTCGTGTTTTTACTGCTGTTCGCGCGGTTTGTATATCTGCAGGTAGTCCGCCACGATTACTTCAGCACGCTGGCTGAGACCAACCGCATCTCGATCGTGCCCATCGTCCCCAACCGCGGCATCATCGTGGACCGCAAAGGCGTGCTGCTTGCCAACAACTATTCGGCATACACGCTCGAGATCACCCCGCGCAAAGTCGAAGACGTGGAAGCGCTGATCGACGAGCTCGCAACCGTCATCGAGATCACGGCCAAAGACCGCCGTCGCTTCAGAAAGCTCATCGACGAAAGCAAAAGTTTCGAGAGCCTGCCGATACGCACGCGTCTCTCCGACGAGGAAATCGCGCGCTTCGCGGCCAACCGTTATCGCTTTCCCGGCGTCGAGATCAACGCGCGCCTGTTTCGCCAGTATCCGCAGGCCGATCTATTCTCGCACGTCGTCGGCCACATCGGACGCATCAATCCGCGCGAGATCGAGCAGCTCGCGGCCGACGGCCTCGATGCCAATTACCGCGGCACCGATTACATCGGCAAGGTC
>JBDSSV010000391.1:0-4269 GCA_039928535.1 Burkholderiales bacterium | reverse complement strand
GCGATGCCGCAGGGCCTCGCCACGCTGGTCGGCGAGAATGGTGTCAAATTGTCGGGCGGCCAGCGCCAGCGACTGGCCATTGCGCGCGCGCTGCTCAAGAACGCGCCGGTTTTGATCCTCGATGAAGCGACTTCCGCTCTGGATTCCGAATCGGAGCGGCACGTGCAGGCTGCACTCGAGACTTTGATGCGCGGGCGTAGCACACTGGTCATCGCTCACCGGCTGTCGACGATCGAGAAAGCCGCGCGCATCATTGTGCTCGAGCACGGACGCATCGCTGAAATCGGCAGCCATCGCGAACTGCTGGCGAAGAACGGCATCTATGCCAAACTCTACAATATCCAGTTCAAGCTCCAGGAAACCGTTTAACCCATGGCGCATATCTCCGTCGTCATCCCGGTGTTCAAGGCCGAGGCGTGTCTCGAGGAACTATACCGGCGGCTGAAGGATTCACTCGAGCCGATCACGCGCGATTTCGAAATCGTGCTCGTTGAAGACTGCGGCGGCGACCGCTCGTGGCAGATCATCACCGGGCTCGCGCAACGCGACGCGCGCGTGAAAGGCCTGCAGTTCAGCCGCAACTTCGGCCAGCATTACGGCATTACGGCGGGCCTCGATAGCTGCGACGGCGACTGGGTCGTCGTCATGGACTGCGATCTGCAGGACCGGCCCGAGGAGATTCCGCGCTTGTACGCGAAAGCACGCGAGGGCTATGAAGTCGTGCTGGCGCGTCGCGGCAAACGCACCCATCCGGTGTTCAAGCGTCTGCTGTCGTGGACGTTTTATCGCCTGTTCAGCTATCTTGCCGATACCGATTATGATCCGCAGGCGGGCAACTACCGCATCGTTTCGCGCAAAGTCGTCGCCGCCTACCGCACCATGCGCGAGCGTTCGCGCTTCTTCGGCAGCCTCGTCAACTGGATGGGCTTCCCGACGGCGAGCATCGATGTCCAGCATGCTGACCGCTATGCGGGGGAGTCGACCTATACGTTCGGCAAGTTGTGGCAACTCGCAGCCGAAACCATCATCGCGTATTCCGATAAACCGCTGCGGCTGGCGATACGCAGCGGGTTTCTGATTGCGGCGCTCGCGTTCCTGTGCGGCGTTTACGTGCTGTTCCGCGCGGTGGTATACGGCTCGCCAGTGACGGGCTGGAGCAGCCTGATGGTCTCGATCTATTTCATCGGCGGTATAATCATCGCGCTGCTCGGCATCATCGGCATCTACCTCGGCCGCGCTTACGACGAAACCAAGCGACGGCCACTGTACCTTATCCTTCATTCGACTTTCGATGAGCGACAACACACAGATTAAGCCGGTGCCGTGGGACCAGCGCGCATTCGGCTTTGCCTGCTATGAAATCGTCGACGTGAGTCCCGCCGTGCTGGAGAGGTCGCTCGCAACCCCCGGCCACTACACGGTAAAAGTCGACCCGCTCGCCGACAAATCCGCGCTGCAGCGTTGCGGGTTTTATTACTGCGACACGCTGATTGAGCCGTGGTGCACGTCCGACCGCCTGATAAAATTTTCGCGTGACGGCATGTCATTCTCGACCGCGGTGTCGGTCGATTCCATCGTCGATATCTGCCGCAGCGCGTTTCTCTACGGCCGCTTTCACCGCGATTTCAACATCGACAGGAAAAAAGCCGACGCGCGGTATGAGAACTGGCTGCGCGAGCTGCATGCCGCCGGCAAGGTCTACGGCCTGCTGCTGGAAGACAAGGTCGCCGGGTTCATAGCGCATTCCGAAGGCAGGCTCGTATTGCACGCGATGAGCGCGGCCTGCCGTGGCAAGGGACTCGCCAAATTTTTCTGGAGCCGCGTATGCCGGCAGCTGTTCGACGACGGCCACGCCGAAATCCAGAGCTCGATTTCCTTCGTCAATATCGCCGTCATCAACCTCTACGCGGGCCTCGGTTTCCGCTTCCGCGCGCCGGTCGATGTCTATCACCGGATGGTGCCATGAGCTATGTCTACGTGCTGTGCACCGTGCTGCTGACTGTCTACGGACAGATCGCGATCAAGTGGCAGGTCATCGAAGCGGGGCCGTTTCCCGCCGATTCCGGCGAGCGTTTGCAGTTCCTGGGACGGCTGCTGCTCAATCCGTGGGTCATCAGCGCCTTCGCCGCTGCGTTGCTTGCGTCGATCTTGTG
Organism: Burkholderiales bacterium; assembly: GCA_039928535.1. Taxonomy (GTDB): domain Bacteria; phylum Pseudomonadota; class Gammaproteobacteria; order Burkholderiales; family SG8-41; genus PALSA-1004. Next base: position 2,116 of record JBDSSV010000391.1, on the reverse strand, counting down.
GATGGTGGCGATGACCCGGCTCGAGCTATCGCACGCCTATCCGTTCATGAGCCTCGCATTCATTCTCGTGATGATCTGCAGCGCCCTATTCTTCAGCGAGCCGATCACGCCCTTGAAAGTCGCGGGCATCGCCTTAGTGGTGCTCGGCCTGGTGGTCGGGAGCCAGGGTTGAAACTGTGCCTGCGCTGCGCGGCGAAATTTGAACACGACGCCTGGCGATGCGAAGCGTGCGGTTTTGAGCCGCCCCTGAAAGACGGGTTTGCGGCATTTGCGCCCGAGCTCGCCGCCGCCAACCAGGGTTACGATGCCGCGTACTACGGCGAGCTTTATGCTCTCGAAGCCGGCAACTACTGGTTTCGCGCGCGCAACGCGCTGCTCGTGTGGGCGACGCGCAAATATTTTCACGCGGCGCGGAGCTTTCTCGAGATCGGCTGCGGCACCGGCTTCGTGCTGGCCGGCATCGCACGCGCCATGCCGCAGCTGGCGATGCACGCGAGCGAAGTGTCGAGCAGCGGGCTGCCGTATGCGGCGCACCGCGCGCCACGGGCCGCGCTGTTTCAAATGGATGCGCGCGCGATCCCGTTCGCCGATCATTTCGATGTCGTCGGGCTGTTTGATGTGATCGAGCATATCGAAGAAGACACGGTAGTGCTGGCGCAGGTATTCCGCGCCATGCGCGCGGGCGGCGGGCTCATTGTGACCGTGCCGCAGCACCGTTTCCTGTGGAGCGCCTACGACGAGCACGCGCACCACGTGCGGCGCTATAGCGCCGGCGAATTGCGCGATAAAGTGATGGGGGCGGGGTTCCGGCCGGTCATGATGACCTCGTTTGTCTCGCTGCTGCTGCCGCTGATGATGCTGTCGCGCCGCCTGCAGCGCAAGGCCGCCGCAGGTTACGATGTGCTCGCCGACCTGCGCGTCGGGCGCGTGACGAACTGGCTGCTCGAATCCGTGCTCGCGTTCGAGCGCGGTTTGATTCGTCTGGGCGTCCGCTTTCCGGCCGGTGGCTCGCTCCTGATGGTGGCGCGGAAGATCTAGGCGTGGTGCCTGAGAGCTGAATCGTGCGGGATGCGTTCGCGCTGCCGCTAATGTAATGTAACGGACGACGATGAAAATACCATTCAACAAACCGACCGCGGTCGGCGCCGAACTTGCGAATATCGCCGACGCGCTCGCGCGCGGGCATTTGTCGGGCGATGGCTATTACACCAGGCGCTGCCACGAATGGCTGGAGCGGCGGCTGACGTGCAAGCGTGCGTTGCTCACGCACTCGTGCACCGGCGCGCTCGACATGGCCGCCATCCTGTGCGATCTCGCCCCCGGCGACGAAGTCATCATGCCGTCCTATACCTTCGTGTCGACAGCGAATGCGTTCGCGCTGCGCGGCGCGGTGCCGGTCTTCGTCGACGTGCGCGCCGACACCATCAATATCGACGAGACGCTGATCGAAGCCGCGATCACGCCGCGTACGAAGGCGATTGCGGTGGTGCATTACGCGGGCCTCGCCTGCGAAATGGACGCCATCATGGCCATCGCGCAACGCCACAACCTGCTGATCGTTGAAGACGCGGCGCAGGCCCTGCTGTCGACTTACAAGGGCCGCAATCTCGGCACGCTCGGTCACTTCGGCTGCTTCAGCTTCCACGAGACAAAGAATCTCCTGAGCGGCGAAGGCGGCGCGCTGCTCGTGAACGACGAGCGATTCGTCGAGCGCGCCGAGATCGTGCGCGAGAAAGGCACCAATCGCAGCCGCTTCCTGCGCGGCGAAGTGGATAAGTACACGTGGGTCGACCTCGGCTCGTCGTATCTGCCCAGTGAATTGATCGCCGCTTTTCTGGACGCCCAGCTCGCGCATGCGGATAAAGTCATCGCACGGCGGCGCGCCATCTGTGCACGTTACCGCGCGGGACTTGCCGAACTGGCGGACGGCGGCGCTTTCGAGTTGCAGCACGAGCCCCCGGCCGGCTGCATCCCGAACGGCCATATTTTTTACATCCTCGCCGATGCGCTGGCAACGCGCATGGAGCTTGCCGCGCACCTGAAGGCGCGCGACATGCTGTCGGTGTCGCACTACGTGCCGCTGCATTCTTCGCCCGGCGGCCGCAAGTTCGGCCGC
>JBDSSV010000390.1:0-2827 GCA_039928535.1 Burkholderiales bacterium | reverse complement strand
CCGTGCTGTCATTGAGCTCCTTGAGGTAGGGCTTGGCGATTTGCGCGAAGTCGAGGCGGTTGATAACGAGCGTGCCGAGTTCCCACGCCTTCAGCGTTGGGGCGTAGCGGCCGTCGGCGGTCTGCTGCGCATAACCGAGCCCCGTCAGCGTGCGCAGTATGCGATGGGCGTTGCTTTTGGTCAGGCGCATGCGTGAGGCGAGCGCGCTGACGCCGAGCGGCACATCGGCGCGGCACAGGTGTTCAAATAAGCGCAGCAGCTTGACGGCGGTCTTGTCCATGGGCGGCGAGACTTTACACGAGCGTGCGCGGGGCGGCAATTCGCCTATCCCGGCGCAATGTTAAACTCGCCGCACTTTAATCGTGAGGCAACCATGAAAACCTGCTGGATCGTCGTCAAAGACCACAAGGCCGCGCTCGAATGGCGCGACATGCCGCAACCGCAGCCGAAGGCGGGTGAAATCGTCGTGCGCGTGCGCGCGAGCGCGTTGAACCGCGGCGAACTCGTCGTCGGCGGCGCAGTGCACGGCGGGCCCGAAAAACTTGGCGGCACCGAGGCGGCGGGCGAAGTGCATGCGGTCGGCGCGGGCGTCAGCGGCGTGCGCGCGGGTGACCGCGTGTTCGGCCGCGTGCGCGGCGGCTTTGCCGAGTACGTCGCGATGGAGCAGGCGCAGATCATTCCGCTGCCTGCGAACATGAGCTTCGAGCAGGGCGCGGCCGTACCTATTTCCTATATCACGGCCTACGAAATGCTGTATCCGCCCTACGGCAAGCTCAAGGCCGGCGAATGGCTGCTGGTGACGGGTGCGTCGGCGGGCGCCGGGGTAGCGAGCATACAGATCGCAAAAATGCTCGGCGCGAAAACCATCGGCACGTCGGGCTCGGCGGAGAAGCTGGAGAAACTCAAGGCGATCGGCCTCGACGTTGCCATCGCGACGCGCGGCGCGGACTTTGCCGAGCAGGTCAAAGCGGCGACCGGCGGCAAAGGTGCGGACGTAATCGTCAACCTCGTCGGCGGCACGCAGTTTGCCGAATGTTTGCGCTGCCTCGCGCGCCACGGGCGGCTCGCCGTGGTCGGCTACGTCGATGGTTCGGTCAAAGCCGAAATCGACTTGTCGGCAGTCCATGTCAACCGCTTCGAGATATTCGGCATCTCGGACGCGAAGCTTACGGCGGACGAAAAAGCTGCGGCGACGCGCGGGTTCGTGCGTGACGTGGTGCCGGCGATTGCGGATGGTCGCATCGTGCCCGTCATCGACCGCGTGTTCGCGTTCGACGAGCTGCCGGCGGCCAAGGCGCACATGGAAGCGAGCGCGATGGTGGGCAAGATTGTGGTTCGCATGCCCTGAAGAAAGCTGTTTCGGGTAGGATTCGATACCGCACGCTCCGGTAGAGGGCGGCAAGGGAAAACATAGCGAGGAGAAGCAATGAAGAAAGCACGTCAAGTTTTTTTCGCAATCGGATTGCTGGCCATGCCGGCGGCGGTGCGCGCGCAGCCCGCGACCAATTATCCGAACAAGCCCATACGCCTGATCGTCGGCTATACGCCCGGCGGCGGCACCGACCTCGCGTCGCGTTACGTCGCGGGCGCGTTGTCCGATCTATGGGGCGCCACGGTGCTTGTCGACAACCGGCCCGGCGCGGGCGGCGCGGTGGGCACGGAACTGACGGTGCGCGCAGCGCCCGACGGTTACACGATCATGCTGTGCACGATAGGTTCGCACGCGATTACGCCGGCGCGCATCAAGCTGCCGTACGATCACATCAAGGATTTTTCTTTCCTCTCCAAGGTGGGCTCGACGGCCAACGTCTTCATGGCGAATCCGGGACAGCCGTTCAAAAATGTTGGCGACGTCGTGGCCTATGCGAAAGCGAATCCCGGCAAACTCTCGTTCGGCTCGTCGGGCGTGGGCGCCTCGCCGCATCTGTCGATCGAATTGTTCAAAACGATGACCGGCATCACCATCGTGCACGTGCCGTACAAGGGCGCCGCGCCCGCGCTGGCCGACGTGATCGGCGGGCAGATTCCGCTCTCCGTCGGCAATCTGCCGGGCGGTCCATTGTCGGCGATCAAATCGGGCCGCGTGATCGGAGTTGGCGTCACTACCGCGAAACGCAATCCGCGCGCACCCGACGTCCCGACTTTCGCCGAGGGCGGCGTGCCGGGTTACGACGTGTCGTCGTGGTACGGGATCTGCGCGCCCGCGGGTTTGCCGAAGGCGGTGCATGCCAAGCTGAACGCAGGCCTAGTCAAAGTGCTGAGCTCGCCCGACCTGAGACAGCGCATGGAAGACCAGGGCATGGATGTCCAGCCGTCGACCAGCGAGGACTTTGTCGCCTTCGTGAAGGCGGAGACCGCCAAGTGGAAGAAAGTCGTGAAAGAGGCGGGACTGGTCGGCGATCAGTAGCGGTCTTTAAAAATCCGTTCGCCCTGATGTATAGAAGGGCGAAACAGGAACAATCAGCCGCTCATGCTTCGATACCTCAGCACGAACGGCCGAACGAGACTGCTTGCAGTTAGTTGATGCTTTTGTAAAACCGCTCGTCGAACAAAGCGCCGCTGGCCGGCCCTAGTTTGGTGCGGAACTCCAGCGTGTGCGCCGCGATGCCATGCGCTTCGACCGCCTTGTAGTCTTTCCACGCTTCGAACAGCGTCAGGTGATTGGGGCGGCTCGTCTGCTGCAGGCTCTCGAATCGCAGGTTGCCGTCGTCGTTGCGGCTCGCTTCGCTCAGCACCTTGAGCATAGCGAGGCCGTTCTCTTTTTCCGGCGGGATGAAATCGACGTGCGTCACTGCGTAGACGGTGTCGCGGTTCGTGCCGGCGGCCG
>JBDSSV010000389.1:0-6984 GCA_039928535.1 Burkholderiales bacterium | reverse complement strand
ACGCCCGTGCAGCGCAGATCGCCCCACGTCGGCCGATAGCCGAACGCGCCGCAAAACGACGCGGGACGGATGGTCGAGCCCGTCGTTTGCGTCCCGATCGCCAGCGGCACCATGTGATCGCCGACCGCCGCGGCGGACCCGCTGGACGAGCCGCCGGGTGTGCGCGTGGGATCGAACGGGTTTCTGGTCTTGCCCGGATGACGATTGGCGAATTCCGTCGTCACCGTCTTGCCCATCAGGATACCGCCGGCCTTGCGCCCGAGCGCGACGCATGCCGCCTCGTTTCTCGGCTGATTGCCCTTGTAGATCGGCGAGCCATACTCGGTCGGCATGTCCATGGTGTCGATGATGTCCTTGATGCCGAACGGCACACCGCGCAGCGGCCCGCGCTTGCCGCTTTTATCCATAGCGATAGCCTGCCCTATCGCCTGCTCGCGATCGAGGTACTGCCACGCCTGCACGTGCGGCTCGCGCACTTGAATGTGCTCGAGACACGCGCGCACCACGGTTTCACACGTAGCCTCTCCGGCATCGATCAAGGCGACGATTTCGGTGGCGGTCAGGTCGTTGAGCTTGGCGGGTGATTTTTTAAGTGCCAGGGCCATGCGGCAATCCTTTTTTTACTTGGTTGTAGACGATTCCCGGGCAGTGTGCGGATGGGCTGCGCCACGCGATCGCAAGATCAGCGCAATTTGTAAACCTTAGCATCGCTGTGCCACCGGGAATGCTGAGTTTAAAACAAAAGGCCCGTGGGCGTGCCGGCGCCTCTATCGTCGCCGTAGTAAAGACGGGATTGAGGATTCGGTAACTGCTCTACTGCTCGAGGCTGAATCCTCGATCCCCGATATCCGGTCAGACGTCGCGCACCAGCATCTTGGCATCGGCTTCGACCACGATCTCGTTGTCCTGATTGCGGCATACGGCGGTCAGTTCGACCAGGCCGCCGCCATGTTTCGGCTTGTCGCGCTTGCCGGCTATCGTCCACGTCGTGGTGATCGTGTCGCCGGGCCGCACGGGATGCGTGAACCGGCAGTTGTGCTCGAGATAAGCGATGCCCGTGCCCGCGAAATACGTGCCGACCGGCCCGCCCACGATGGCACCGGTAAATACGCCGTGCAACACGCGCCCGCCGAAGCGCGTTTGTTCCGCGAATTGCTGATTGATATGCAGCGGGTGACTGTCACCGATCAGTCCCGCGGCGAGCACCAGGTGCGCATCGGTAATCGTCACCGCGGCGCCAAACGTATCGCCGATCTCGATCTGGTTATAACCCTTGCCCGGAAATACCGTCATGGCGTCCTCCTTGTTCCAAGATTTCTCGCAGTAAAAACAGAATTATCAGCGCCGTGAATGCCGCAGTTTCCTTACGCGCAGCCGGCAGTGAAAAAGCGGCGATCACGCGGCGCCTTCTTTCGCGACCGTCATTATCTGCCAGCGTTTGAACTCGGCTTCGAAGTCGCCCAGCGTCACGAATCCCATGCACGAAAACGCGCCGCGCGTGGCGATTTCCCCGCGCGCGAGTTTTTGCGCGATCAGTATCGCCGCCATGCAGGGTATCTCGGGGCCGTGATTGGCGTCCGCGGTCAGATGCCATTCGATGCGCGCGCGGCTGCCGTCATCGCGCGTGCCGCGCAGGCTGACGAGCATGCCGCCGCGTTCGCCGCCGAGCCAGTTCAACGCCCGCGCGAGGCGCGTAAGCGTTGCCGCCCAGCGCTCCAGCGGAAGCGCCGCGCCTTTGCGGCGCAATACCGCCGCGAGCCACAGCGCAAAGTGCTCGAGTCCCAATTCCAGTGCCGCGCGAAATTCCACGGTTTCGACACCGGGGTAACGCGCGGGCAGCAAAGCCAGATCCGGCACATCGCAGGCCGCAGCCCAGCGCCTGCCGAGTCCCGCAATCTCGACGCGCTGCAATTCCTGCCAGCCGTAAGCATCGCGCCACTCGCCATCGCTTAGCCATTTGAACGGCCGGCCGGCGTAGCTCAGCACGCTCGCGACCGTCGCCGCACCGCGCGGCGCGCGCTGCCCCGGCGCGATCACGATGCGAACCTCTTGGAGTTGAGCAAGACGCCGCCCGAGATTGTCGATGACTGCCGACGACAGCGCGGGCAAGGTGCTGGCGCCGGATACTGCAAGCACGCCCGCGGCGCGCGCCGTCGCGTGCATGCGCTCGGCAAAGTTGGCGACGAAGTCACGGCCGTCGGCGAGATCGATGTAGTGCGCGCCGGCCGCTATCGCCGCCGCGGCGACGTGATAGCCCTGGCTCTGGTAGGGCCCGGCGCAATGCACGACGATCGAAGGCGCGAGGTCGAGCAGCGCGCGTGGAAAATTATGCGCGGCGAGATCGATGCGCGCGCGACCGATGCGCGCGTCCAGCCTCGAGGCAAGCCCGCCGCCGTCGGGATCGCGGCCCGCTGCGATAACTTCGGCATCGCCGCGCTCGCTGAGCGCGCGGCAAATGCGCGCGCCGAAATTTCCGTAACCGCCTAGTACGACTATCCGCATCCCGTGCGTGCTCTCACCAAGATTTGCGGTATTCTACCGATTCGACTTTCAGGACACTAAAGTTATGCGGGATTTGGATTTGCTTTCGCGACGACACATGACGCGCACATTGCTGACCGCGGGTGCGGCCGCGTTCGCGGCGTTTGCGGCGGCGACCGTAGCCGCCGCCTATCCGGACAAGCCGATCCGCTACATCGTGCCGTCAGCCGCCGGCGGCGGAGCAGATTCGCTCGCGCGCATACTCGCGGCGGAACTCTCGAAGCAGCTCGGCCAGCAGGTCATCGTTGACAACCGCCCCGGCGCCAGCGGCACCATCGGCATGGAGATGCTGGTGAACGCAAACCCTGACGGCTACACCATCGGCTACGGCAACACGCCGCTGCTCGCAATCAACCACAGCTTGCTCGCCAGTTGGCCGTATGAAGCAGGACGCAATCTGCAGCCGGTCGCGCGCCTCACGAATTCGCAGAATCTGCTGGCGGTCACGCTGTCGCTGCCGGTCAAATCGGTACGCGAGCTGATCGACTACGCCAAAAGCAACCCGGACAAGCTGAGCTATGCTTCGCCGGGCAACGGCACGACCGTTCACCTGAGCGCTGAGCTCTTTAAGCAAATGACTGGCACGCGCATGGTGCACGTGCCGTACAAAGCCATCACCGTTGCGCACACCGAAATCATCGCCGGCCAGGTGCAAGTGATATTCGACAACCTGACGTCGATCACAGGGCTCGTCAAAGCCGGCCGCCTGCGCGGTCTTGGCGTGACGGGCACTTCGCGCGCCGGCCCTTTCCCGGATTTGCCCACCATCGCCGAAGCAGGCGTGCCGGGCTACAACGTCACCGTGTGGACCGGGGTAATCGTGCCGTTGCATGTGTCACCCGCCATCGTGGCGAGGCTGAATGCAGAGATCAACAAGGCCTGCCTGGCGCCGACGCTACTCGAAAAATTCGCGACGTTCGGTAATAACTGCCTCGGCAGCACGCAGGCGGAATTCACCGACCTGATCAAAAAAGAAACGGTGAAATGGGCGGAAGTCGTGAAACGGTCTGGTGCGAAGGTCGACTGAAAAAAGCAGCATTCAGCATTAGAAATGCGTGTTACGCCGGCGCCGCGAACTCGCTCATGTTCGCCAACTTCGCGCCAATTTCCCGCAGCACCACCTCCGGCCGCTGATCGCATTCCTCCGGCGTGCGAAGTTCAGGCGGCTTCAACTGGGCTTCGATGTAAGCGCCAAGCCGGCGCGAGCGCGCGACCACGCGCGTGCCGAAGAGGCGCTGCTCGCGGTCGTAGCGCGCGAGCGCGGCGTGCAGATCATCAGGCGCAGCGGCGATGGCCTGTGCGAGGCATTGCGCATCGAGCGCGGCCTTGGTCACGCCCATGCCGACGTGCGGCCGCGCGACGAAAGCGGCGTCGCCAAGCAGCACGACACGTCCTATCGCAATGCGCTGCGACTCGAGATCGAAAATCGCCTGGAAGAAAGGCTGCGGCGCGCGCTCGACGATTTCGTAAATCGGCGGTGCTAGCAGCGCTTTCGCCTCGGCGCGCATTTCCGCCACGACTTCAGGCCTGATTAGCGGCGGCGGGATAGCCACGCCGTGGCAATGCCCGTTCGCGTCGGTCGCGAGGCGCGGCAATTTTGTGTTGAAATCAACGGGCCGGTACCAGACGAAATTGGCGCCGCGGCGGCCGGGACACACGTCGTTATCGCGCCCCGGCACTGGATAGACCAGCATCATTTCACCGACGGGCAACCCGAACGCATAACGCTCGAAAATCGCGGCGTGGGTGGCGGGCGATACTTCAGACTCGTCGACCATGCCGCGCCATGCGACGTACCCGGCATACTGCGGCGCTGCTTCAGGCAGGATTTGCGCGCGCACGCTCGAGCGTATGCCGTCGGCGGCAATCAATATGTCACCCCGCGCGCTGCTGCCATCGCTGAAAGTCGCCGTCACACCATCCGCATCCTGCACGACGCGTTCGAGATTCATGCCGAAGTGATATTGCGACGCCGGCAGCAGGTCCTTCAACGGGCGATAAATGCGCGCCCAGGCGGTCATCATCTGCGGCAGTTCGAGCCGGTGCAAAATAGTGCCGGCGTGATCGAGGCAGATGCGCTCACGTACTTCGACGCCAATGGACGCATCGACCGCGATGCCCAGACGGCGCAAAACCTGGAACAACTCGTCGTGCGTACCGATGCCGGCGCCGCGAGTGGCGAGATCGTCGGCGACTCTTTCGTAGACTTCGACGTGCCAGCCGATCGCGTGCAGGAGATTGGCCGCGAACAGGCCGCCGAGCGATCCACCGATGATGAGAGCGCGTTTCTTGCTCATCGCGTTATGATAGCGGCACTTAACGAACGACGGAAAATAATCATGGATTTTTGGCACGGCAACAACGATACCGCGTGGGATAAGGCGCAGGACGAATTATTTGCCAGCGGCGTGACGGACGGTTTGCCCGTTACGCCGCCAACGCGCGAAAGAGTCGACGCCATGCTCGCGCATTGCGGATTCGACGGCGCTGAAGTCGTGACGACGCTACCGCCCGCATTCGAAGAGGCGACATGGCGCGATATCGCGATCAATGCGGTAATGGCGGGCTGCCTGCCCGCTTATCTACCAGTCGTCGGCGCTGCGGTCGACGCGCTCGCCGCGCCCGAATTCAATCTGATAGGCGTCGCGACAACTACGGGCTCGGCGACACCGATCGTCATCGTCAACGGCCCCATCGTCACGGCGCTCGGCATGAACGCCGAAGGCAACGCGCTCGGGCCCGGCAATCGAGCGAACGCCGCGATCGGCCGCGCCGTCAGCCTCGCGCTGCGCAACATTGGCGGCGCCAAGCCCGGCGAGCTCGACATGGCGACGCTCGGCCAGCCCGCCAAATACACCTGCTGCTTCGCTGAGAACGAGGGCGCAAGCCCGTGGCCTGCGCTGCACATCGAGCGCGGCTTCGACAAGGACGCCAGCGTCGTCACCATCGTCGGCATTGCCGGCTCAGTCGAAATCGTCGATTCGGTTAGCAACACGCCGCAGGATGTCGCGCAAACCTACGCGCAGTCGATGCTGATCGCGGGCAGCGCCGGCGGCGGTGGCTTCGGCCTGTTAGGCGGCGGCGAACCGTTGATCCTGATGCCGCCCGAAATCGCCAATACGTTTCAGCGCGGCGGCCGCTCCAAGGCGCAAGTCAAAGCTTTGATCTGGGAACGCGCGGTATTTCCGCTCGACCGCCTGTCGCCGGCGATCCGCGAACACCAGCTCACTTTGCGCGTCGCGGCCGAAGACGGCACGGTAGACGGGCCGCTGCGCATCGCGCGCAATGCCGACGACGTGATGATAGTCGTCACCGGCGGCGTCGGGGTAAAAGCCGCTTACATGCCGACGTGGGGCGGCACGACGAAGGCAGTGAGCCGGCTGATTCGCGAACCGGGTTAACGTCCGTGTTGTGATGCGCGCGGCAGTTTTTGTCGGACGCCGTTCTCGAACACTCAGTTAAGTGCGGGTGTCCGCTACAAGCGGAAACTTCTCGGGGTGACGGATTGATTCGACTGCCAGATCGACATCAAGGTCGGGCCAGTACAGATGATGCTGTTGCGGACGCTCGACATTCGTGAGCTTGGCGATCGGCGCGTCTTTGAACCACGGAAACTCCGAAAACGGCATAAAGAGTTCCTCCGCTTCGAGCAGAAGCCAAAAGCCGTGCGGCGAGACGTTTGTAACTTCAACGTCCAAAGTGTTTGTCCAAGGCAGTACAGATGTCATTTTCGTGTTTCCGGATTAACGCTTCAGCCGCCCGAATCATAAAGTTATGCGTTTTCTTCATTAAGGAATCGTTCATCAAACCACACGTCTTCCTGCCCAGGGGCAAGAAGAACTCGCCAACCTGGTGCTAATGCCAAGTAAGGAGTAATCGTTGGGCAGTATTCCAAAAGATGCTCAACGTGAAGCGGTTGATAGAACTCCGGGGCACTCGCATACTTGCCGCCGTAGATGTACCAGCCGCAAGTTCCATTCTCCTGCCGGTGGCGCAATGCGTTAAGCGGAAGCATAGCTAGAGTGGCGATCGCGATCCCTAACTTTGTATTTGGCTCCACTGGCACAACCGGCGAGTGGAGGCGTGCACAGATCGCTATCTGGTCAGCGGTCGCAGGCATAGCAATGCAGGACTTGAATCGGTTGACATTTTTTAGATGCTAAACGCATACATATATATATGCAACGATCTACAAATGTAGATACGCATCTGCGTGGGTAACTATGAATGAATATAGGAATCTTTCTGCCGTAGCGATCGTATCCCCGGCGATTGGACCAGGCCAATCCATGGCTTGTAGCCCATCGGCGTTGTCCGGACTCATCGGCGATCGAAGCGTTTTGAACCGCCTTCAGCTTACTGCGAACCGCCGCACGCGCGCTTCGTCGACCTCCACGCCCAGCCCCGGCCCGTTCGGCACTTCCGCGTGACCGCCGTCAAACA
>JBDSSV010000388.1:0-3147 GCA_039928535.1 Burkholderiales bacterium | reverse complement strand
AAAGTTTCGAATACACAAGCGGCACTGCGATCACGACGCCCGTGGGCACCATGCGCGGCACCTATCAGATGGTGGCCGATGACGGCAATAAATTTGACGCGACTATCCCGGAATTCACGCTATCCATGCCGCGCGTTTTGCACTGACGCGACCAGCGCGCGCCGTGCAAATAGGCTTCAATCCCGATCGGACTCGCGATCGGACGGCGGCGGACTTTTCGGCCACGTCCACCAGACGATCAAGATGAGCACGGCGAGCGCAGCGCCGGCCTCAAGCAGGAACCATAACATGCAGAGCCTGTCTCTTCATATCCGATAAGAGCGCCAACTATAATACGATGTCGTGCTGCTTCGCTGTTATATACTGCCCCGCATCTTGCTTCACCTTCACTTCGTGCTTCGCTTCGTGATAAGCCGCGGAATTCTCATTTTCGCGCTTGCGCTGCTCGCGGCGTGCGAAAGCCTGCTCCCCGGCAAGCCACCCGCAACGCCGCCCCCTCCCGTGCCGGCGCCGTCGGTTCCCGCGACGATACCCAAACCGATACCCGCACCCGCGCCTTCACCGACGACAGAAACACCGGCGGCCAAGCCGCCCGTCTTCAATCCTTTGCGCGCGACCGGCTGGGACGCCATCAGCGGATGGCGCGAAGACAATCCGCAACTCGCATGGAGCGCGTTTCTCACGAGTTGCGGCGCGCTCAAGAGCCAGGGCGCATGGCAGTCCGTGTGCAGCGTCGCGGCGTCGCTCGGGGAACCGTCGCGTGAAACGCTCTTTCGCTTCTTCGAGAGCAGCTTCACACCCTATCAAGTCGTGAACGCGGACGGCACGGACAGCGGGCTCGTCACCGGTTACTACGAGCCGCTATTGCATGGCAGCCGCAAGCGCAGCAACCGTTACCGCGTACCGGTGTACGGCGTGCCCGACGACTTGCTGGTGATCGATCTCGCTTCGGTTTATCCGGATCTGAAGAACATGCGCCTGCGCGGCCGCCTCGACGGCAAACGCGTCCTGCCGTACTTCAGTCGCGCGGAAATCGACGCGGGCACCGCCCCGGTAACCGGCAAGGAACTCGTCTGGGTCGAAGATACGGTCGAGCTTTTCTTCCTGCAGATCCAGGGGTCGGGCCGCGTCAGGCTCGATAACAAGGAAACCATCGCGCTCGGCTACGCCGAGCAAAACGGCCATCCCTATCGCTCGATCGGCCGCCTGCTCGTCGACCGTGGCGACCTGCCGCTCGAAAAAGCGTCGATGCAGGGCATCAAGGCATGGGGCCGGCAGAATCCGGACAAACTGCAGGAGCTGCTCAACTACAACGCAAGCTATGTGTTCTTCCGCGAAATGCCGCCCGGCCTGCCGGGTCCTTTAGGCGCTCTCGGCGTGCCGCTTACGGCGCGCCGCAGCATCGCGGTCGACGCGCGCTACGTTCCGCTCGGTGCACCGGTATTTCTCGCCACGACGATGCCAAACTCGCGCGAGCCGCTCAACCGCCTGATGCTCGCGCAGGACACCGGCGGCGCGATCCGCGGTGCGGTGCGCGCGGATTTCTTCTGGGGGTTCGGCGACGAGGCTACTGCCTACGCGGGGCGCATGCGGCAAAGCGGCCGGATGTGGGTGCTGCTACCGAATGGCTATCCGCTGCCCGCGGGAAATTAATTCAAGTTCAGCGCATCGCGCCCGAGCGCTCGCCGTATAAATAATTAGCCCGCAGCATGACCCGGCTTTTTACGGCGCGGCCCTGCTTTTGCGCGGGCGAGAACCGCGCCGCGCGAAACTCCGCCAGCGCCGCGTCTTCGAAATAGCCCTCGGGCTCCGCCGAGACGACCGAAACGTCGTTGACGACGCCGAACTCGTCGATCAAGAGCAGCACGACCAGATGTCCGTCGATTTTTGCGCTTGCCGCCGATTCGGGATAAGCGAGCTTGATCTGACCGAGCGGCTGCGGATAGACATCGAGCTGCTTCGCCGGGTAGTAGGTCGGGTCGCGTATGAACGGCACTTCGATGCCGATGCTTGGCGACGCCGCCGGCTCTTTCGCGCGCGGCGGCTCGGGCTTGGTTTCCGTTTTAGGCTCGGCCGGTTTTAGCGGGTGGTCAGCAAGCGGCGCCGGCGCGGGTTCCGCTACCAACGCCACGCTTTCTGCCGCCGGCGCGCTCTCGGGGGCGGCGGGCTCCAGCCGCGCCGTAATCGTGGTGACCACCTGCGGCAGCCCGCCCGTCGGGTTCACTGGCATGCCGACGAGCAATACGAGATGCAGCAGAAACGACGCGATACACGCCTTGAGCAGACGCACCCACGCCTGCGTCGAAACGGACTCGAACGGCACCGCCGGCTCTAACGTCATTGCGGCGTCCACGCTGTTACGGTCCGATCGGTCCTGCAGCAGCTAAGCTTACTTGGCAGCGGCCAGGCGCTGCTCGATCATTTCGACCGGGATCGCGCCCGGCACGCGCTGGCCGTCGACGAAAAACATCGTCGGCGTGCCGGAAATGTTCTTCGCCTTGCCGAACGCCAACGTCTTATCGATCGCGGACGTATCGCAAGTGCCAGCCGCCGTCGGCGCCACGCCATTGACGAGCTGGTCATCCCACGCCTTGATCTTGTCTTTGGAGCACCAGATCGATTTCGCTTTTTCGAGCGACTCGGGACCCAGCACCGGGTAGAGGAACACATAGATCGTCACGTCGTTGATCTTGGTTAGGTCCTGCTCGAATTTCTTGCAATAGCCGCAATTGGGATCGCCGAAATAGGCGAGCTTGCGCGTGCCCTTGCCCTTAACTTTCTTGACCGCGAGATTGAGCGGTAGCTGGTTGAAGCTGATCGCCGTGAGTTTGCTCATGCGCTCTTCGGTCAGGTTGGCTTTTTTCTCGGTGTCGATCAAGTGGGCATTGACGAAAAGGTAGGTCGCATTCTCGTCGGTATAAATGAGCTGGCCATTCGCGAAAACCTCGTATATTCCGGCGACCGGTGTTTTCGTCACGCTTTCAACCGGCACCTCGGGATATTTTTTCAGAAGCGCGGCCTTGACGGTGGCCTCGCTCGCGCCTGCCAGCGTGCTGACGCAGGCGACTGCCAGCAAGGCGATCAGTGTTACGGTTTTGTGCATGAAGATACGCATATTGATCCTTAATAACGAAGGTTGATTTCGAA
>JBDSSV010000387.1:0-2923 GCA_039928535.1 Burkholderiales bacterium | reverse complement strand
GTCGCGGAAGACTACGTGCATCGCATCGGCCGCACCGGCCGTGCCGGCAACAGCGGCATCGCCATTTCGTTTGCCGCGCCGGACGAAGGCCAGCAACTGAAGCAGATCGAGCGCTATACCGGCAACCAGATCGAGCGCCACGTGATCGCCGGCATGGAGCCGAAAGTGAAACCTCGGAGCGGCGCGCCCAGCGGCAACGGGCGCAAGAGCTTCGGTGATCCGCGCAAACGCTTTGGCGAAGCGGCCAAGCCGCGCCGCCCGGGCACCGGTTCGAGCTGGGGCGGCAAGTCGTCGTTCGGCGGCAACGGCGGACGTCCGTCGTCGCGCGACGGCGGCGGGGGCTTTGGCGGCAATCGCAGCCGCGGCCGCGGTTAAGCGCGTGACCCGGCAGCTTGCCGGGACAAATTGAAAGGCCGGCGCTCAGCGCCGGCCTTTTTTTGCACCCGCCGCTGGCGGACCGGGCGTGCTTGAAATCTAGAATTCGGCTTCCGCCTGGACGCGCGTGCGCGGCTCGCGTATGTCGTTGCAGGTCGTGCGATGCGCGGCCAGCAGGTCCTGCGCGACGGCCACGCGCCGCTCTTCGTTGGCATCGACATAAACGCAGATGCAGTTGGCGCCCTGCTTTTCGAAGCAGGCGAGTTGCATCGGCAGCCCAAGCGGCGCTGTGAGGTCGGTCGTCTGTCCTATGAAAATGCTCTCATGACTCGCGCGGCGGTAGGTCTTGTCGCTAAAGACGCGCTTGGTCACGAAATAGACTGCGCCGAGCGGATTGAAGCGCGTCTGTAAGGGCCATGCTTTGAAATAATATTTCTCGCCCGATTTGCCGTTGAACGTAATGCCGCCGTAAGTCGCCATGTCATGTGCCTCGCGTGAGCCGGCTTTGGATACTACGCACTAAAGCCGCGCATAGCTATTGGCATGAAACTTGACGCGAATCCCCGGTTACGCGTCTCCCGAAATAATTTGACCCGCTCCGGTTAGTCGCGTATAACGAGCGGCGCAGGATCTCCAAGGTTAGTGAAATTGCCAGTCCGTAGTGGCCGCTTTTGCAGCGGTTCTCCTCAGGTTTGTTACTTTCCTCTTGAAGTTCTCGCACCCGGGCGCGAGCCTATCTTTAATTTTTATTGGAATAACACACATGAGTAACGGTACTGTTAAATGGTTCAACGATGCCAAGGGCTTCGGCTTCATTACGCCGGAAGACGGCGGCAAAGACCTGTTTGCGCATTTCTCGGCCATCCAGGGCAACGGCTTCAAAAGCCTGCGCGAAAACCAGAAAGTAGCCTACGACGTCACGACCGGCCCCAAAGGCGATCAGGCGACGAACATCCGGCCGCTCGATTAATTTCGAACGTCGACGGAAAGAAACCCGCGCGAGCGGGTTTTTTTTCGCCTGCAGGAATGGTCAGCGGATGTCGTTTAAATAGCACGCCGACCAGTGGCCGGGCGAGATTTGCCTGAATTGCGGCCGTTCGGTGCGGCAGCGCTCCATCGCATGCGGGCAGCGCGGATGAAAGTGGCAGCCGCGCGGCGGATCGATCGGGGAAGGTATCTCGCCCGTGATGGGCGTGAAATCGTGGCCGCGCTTCTCGAGCTTGGGAACCTCCGCGAGCAGCGCCTGGGTATAGGGATGATTGGGCTTTTGGAACAACTCGAGCGTAGGCGCGGTTTCGACGATGCGGCCCAGATACATGATGACAACGCGGTCCGCGAGGTGTTCGACGACGCCCAAATCGTGGCTGATGAAAAGGTAGGTGAGATTGAAGTCGGCGCGCAGCTGCATGAAAAGATTCAGCACCTGCGCCTGGATCGACACGTCGAGCGCGGCCACCGCTTCGTCGCAAACGAGCAGTTCCGGCTTGACCGCGAGCGCGCGCGCGATGCCGATGCGCGCGCGCTGGCCGCCCGAGAATTGGTGCGGGAAGCGCTGCCGGAACGACGGATCGAGGCCGACCTTCTTCATCAGCTGGTCTACGTAATAATCGATATCGTCGCCGCCGTCGATATGATGCACGCGCGGCGCTTCGCCGATGATTTCCGCCACGCGCATGCGCGGATTGAGGGACGCGAACGCATCCTGAAACACCATCTGGATCTTGAGTGCGACATTGCGGCGCTCCGCGGGCGGCAGCGCGGTGATGTCGGCGCCGCGCCAATCGAGTTCGCCCGCGGTTGGCGAGAGGATGCCCGCCGCGATGCGGCCGAGCGTCGACTTTCCGCAACCGGATTCGCCGGCCAGCCCGACGACCTCGCCTTCGTGAATGGTCAGGCACACGTCGTCGAGCGCGTGCACCACGATTTCATTGACTTTGGCGCCGGCGAGACGCGCGATTCTCGCGGCAAGATCGAGCGGCCGCGAGAAATTTTTCGTGATGTGTTTGAGTTCGAGCAGGGTGGACATGGTTGTTGCTGCAGGCTCAGGCGATGGTTGCCGCGACCGGTGCGGGCACGGGATGGTAGCAGCGCAGCGTGCGCGGCGGGGTCGGCCGCGTTATCGGCGGCGCTACTTCGCACATGGCGTCGGCGCGCGGACAGCGGTCGCGGAACGCGCAGCCGGGTTTCAGGCGCAGCAACGAGGGCGTCATGCCGGGAATCTGCGCCAGCGGCTTGCCGCGCTGGTTGCGGCTCGGAATCGAAGCGATGAGCCCGGCGGTATACGGATGCATCGGATGGTCGAGCAGATCGTCGGTCGGTCCCGATTCGACGATGCGCCCCGCATACATCACGCAGACTTCGTCGGCGAGCCCGGCGATCACCGACAGGTCGTGCGTGATCCAGACCATCGCGGTACCGGTCTCTCTCGCGAGCTTTTGCACCTCGAAGATGATTTGCGCCTGAATCGTGACGTCGAGCGCGGTGGTCGGCTCGTCGGCGATAATCACGCGCGGGTTGTTGAGCAGCGCGATCGCGATCGCCACGCGCT
>JBDSSV010000386.1:0-6935 GCA_039928535.1 Burkholderiales bacterium | reverse complement strand
GCAAGCCGGTCAACGTCATGGGCATGACCAAAGCCCTGCAGGAACGGATTTTCATCTCGGCGAACATCCTGCAGCCGGCGACGCGCTACATCGGCGTGCGTTACGGCAACGTGCTGGCGTCGCGCGGCTCGGTGATACCGCTCTTTCACGAGCAGATCAGGCACGGCGGGCCGCTCACGATCACGGTGCCGGGTATGACGCGTTTCCTGCTGAGCCTGAACCAGGCGGTTGATACGGTGTTTGCCGCGATCAAGGGCGCGCAGCCCGGCGAAATCTACGTTCCTAATGCGCCGGCCGCGACGGTAATTAACCTGGCCAAAGCGCTCATCGGCAAGCGCAAGATCAAGCTCCGGGAAATCGGCATGCGGCCCGGCGAAAAACTGCACGAAATAATGGTGTCCGACGAGGAGGCCCAGTACTGTGTGGCGCGCGGCCGGTTTTACGCAATCAAATCGATGCTGCCCGAGCTGGCCGGCAGGCGCTCCGAAGCCAATCCGCTCGACGGTGAATTCAGTTCCGCAAGCACCGTGCTCGACTACGCGGGCACGGTCGCTCTGCTGAAGCAGCACAGCCTGCTGATCGGCGACAAAGTGCAGTGGGATGACGGCGAGCTGCTGCGCTAAAGGGACAACCATGTCGCTCAAAGTCATGACTATCGTCGGCACGCGGCCCGAGATCATCAAGCTCTCGCGCGTCATTTACGAGCTCGACCAGCACGTTGAGCACACGCTGGTGCATACCGGACAGAACTACGACTACGAGCTCAACGAGCTGTTTTTCAAGGAGCTCGGCGTCCGCAAGCCCGATTATTTCCTGAAGGCGGCGGGCAAGACCGCGGCGCAGACCATCGGCAACGTCATCGCGAAGTCGGACGCCCTGTTCGAAAAGACCAAACCCGACGCGGTGCTGCTCTACGGCGACACCAACAGCTGCCTCGCCGTGATTTCGGCCAAGCGACGCCGCATACCGATTTTTCACATGGAAGCGGGCAATCGCTGCTTCGACCAGCGCGTGCCGGAGGAAATCAACCGCCGCATCGTCGATCACCTGAGCGACATCAACATGCCGCTCACGGAGCACGCGCGCCGCTATCTCATCGCCGAAGGCCTGCGTCCCGAGACCGTGATCAAGACGGGCTCGACGATGAAGGAAGTGCTGCAGCATTACCAGCCGCAAATCGACGCGTCCAAGGCGCTGCGCAAGCTGGGCGTCAAAGCCGGCGACTACTTCGTCGTCAGCGCGCACCGCGAGGAAAACGTCGACAGCGCGGAAAATTTTCGCGACCTGCTCGACACGCTGAACGCGGTGGCGCGCAAGTACGGCAAAAAGATTATCGTCTCGACACACCCGCGCACGCGCAAGCGGCTGGAGGCGCTCGATACGACGCACCTGTCGCCCAAAATCGAGTTCCTGAAGCCGCTCGGCTTTTTCGATTACGTGAAGCTGCAGATGCACGCGAAATGCGTGCTGTCGGACAGCGGCACCCTGACCGAGGAGTCGTCCATCCTCGGCTTTCCGGGCGTCATGATCCGCCAGGCGCACGAGCGGCCCGAAGGCATGGACGAAGGCACCGTGATCCTGTGCGGACTGAAGGCGGCCGAAGTACTGGCCGCCATCAAAGTCAGCATCGCCCACTATGCCGGCACCGCGCGGCCGTTCAGGCTGATCGCCGATTACGACGTCGACAACGTATCGCGCAAGGTTCTGCGCATCATCCTGAGCTACACGGATTACATAAACCGTACGGTCTGGCGCAAGTCCTCCTGACGCGGTAGACCGCAGTGACGACCTATCTGGTTACCGGCGCGTCCGGTTTCGTCGGCCAGGCACTGTGCGCCGCGTTACGCAGCAGCGGTGGGTCGTTACGCCTCCTAACCCGCAATTCCAGTGCGCCTCCCGGCAGCACTGCTAACGATAGCGTCATTCGTGCTGAACCGGGCGCCGCCACCGACTGGCCGCGCGTCATGCAGGGCGTCGACTGCGTGGTGCATCTTGCCGCACGCACGCACGTCATGCGCGAGACAGCGGCCGACCCGCTGGCCGAGTACCGGCGCGTCAATGTCGATCTCACGCGCGATCTTGCGCGCGCGGCGGCCGCGGCCGGCGTGCGACAGTTTGTTTTTCTCAGTTCGATCAAGGTAAACGGCGAGGTCACGCACGGCGCCGCCTTCAGTGAAGAAAGTGCGCCGCATCCGCAGGATTATTACGGCCATACGAAATGGGAAGCCGAGCAGGTGCTCGCCGCGGAATCCGGCGTGGCGTCCGTCATCCTGCGACCGCCGCTGGTCTACGGGCCCGGCGTCAGAGGCAATTTCCTGCGCCTCATGCGCGCGGTCGCGCGCGGCCTGCCCCTGCCGCTGGGCGCCGTCGCGAACCGGCGCAGCTTGGTCTATCTCGGCAACCTGGTGGACGCGATCGTAATCTGCGCCACGCAGGCGGCTGCCGCCGGCCGCACTTATTTGATTGCGGACGATGCGGTGTCGACGCCTGACCTCGTGCGCCACCTCGCGGTTGCGCTCGGCAAACCTGCACGGCTGCTGAATGTGCCGCCGCCAGTGCTGAAACTTGCCGGCGCCATCACGGGCAAAACGGACGCGATGGCGCGACTGACCGGCTCGCTCGTAGTGGACAGCGCGCTGATACGGCGCGAACTCGGCTGGCACCCGCGTTGCACGATGGCGCAGGGGCTGGGCGAAACGGCCCGGTGGTATTATCGCGCGGCTGACGCCCCCCAAACCCATTGATACCCGCCACCGTCTATGCAGTCGTCGTGCCGCCGCTGCTCGCTTTCATCGTGAGCAGCGCGCTGATCGCCGTCATCTTGCGCAGCCGCGTGGCCGCGCTCACGCTCGATCATCCGAACGAGCGCTCGCTGCACGCAGTCGCGGTGCCGCGCACGGGCGGCATCGGCATCGTTGCCGGCATCGCGGCCGCCTGCGTGTATCTGCAGCCGGCGGGCGATCCCTGGCTGTGGCTGGCGCTGGCGCTGCTTATCGCCGTTTCTCTGGTCGACGACCTGCGCGGCGTCCGTGTGGCATGGCGCCTGCTGATGCATGTCGCCGGCGCGGTCGTCGCCGCGACGGTGCTGCTGGGCGATCATGCGTGGTGGCTCATGGTCGTCGCCGCGCTCGCGATTGCGTGGATGATCAATCTCTATAATTTCATGGACGGCGCGGACGGGCTCGCCGGCGGCATGGCCGTCATCGGCTTCGGCAGCTATGGCGTCGCAGCGCTGGCAGGCGGCGACATTACGTTCGCCGCGGTCAATCTGTCGATTGCCACTGCGGCACTCGGCTTCCTGTTCTTCAACTTTCCACCGGCGCGCATCTTCATGGGCGATGCCGGCGCGATTCCGCTCGGCTTTCTGGCCGCGGTGGTGGATATCGCCGGCTGCCTGCGGGGCGACTGGCCGTGGTGGCTCGGCCTCGTCATATTTTCGCCGTTCATCGTCGATGCCTCGATCACGCTGATGAAACGCCTGCTGCGCGGCACCAGAGTCTGGCAGGCGCATCGCGAGCACTACTACCAGCGCCTCGTGCAAAGCGGCTGGGGACATCGCAAGACGGCGTATGCGGAATATGCGCTGATGCTGCCATGCAGCGCGCTCGCACTGCTCGGCATGCGTCAGAGTTTCGGCGTGCAGATGGCCATACTGTTCAGTGTCGCCATTTTTTATGCCGGCCTCGCCATCGCGCTTGAACGCCATTTCTTCCACACGGCGGCCAGCGATGCCTAACCCGCGCACGCTGCTCGCCTTCGCGCACGATGTCATGGCGGCCGTCGCCGCGTGGCTGATTGCGTTCTGGCTGCGTTTCAATCTCGACGTGCCGCCGCTGTACCACAAGCTCATGCTCGAGTCGCTGCTGTGGGTCGTATTGCTGCAGGCGACGATTTTCTGGCTGTTTGGCCTTTACCGCGGCGTCTGGCGCTATGCGAGCGTGCCGGACTTGAAGCGCATCGTGCTCGCGGTGCTCGTCGCGGCGCTCGCGCTGCCGGCGTTCTTTCTGATGCTGCAGATGGCCGTCCCGCGCTCGGTATTGCTGTTCGACCCCATCTTGCTGGTGATGCTCATGGGCGGCAGCCGCTTCACTTACCGCGTGTGGAAAGAACAGGGGTTCGTCACCTTCGCCGGCGACGCGCGCGAGCCGGTCGTCATCATCGGCACGGAAGAAGCGGCCGTGACGCTGCTCAAAGAACTGGCGCGCAGTCCGCAATGGCGCGCAGCCGCCGTATTCGGTGATGACGAGACGATGGTGGGCCGGCAGGTACAGGGCGTGCGCATCCTCGGCAAAATCGACGACCTCCGCGGTTTCGTCGAGCGTCTCGGCGTGCGCCACGCGATTATCGCGATGCCTGCGGCGTCGCACGGCGCGCGCCGCCGCGCGGTGACGATCTGCTCCGATGCGGGACTCAAGATCATGACGGTGCCCTCCTATGACGACCTGGTCAGCGGCAAGGTCACGGTATCGCAGATCCGCCACGTCGAGCTCGACGACCTGCTTGGGCGCGACCCGGTCGTGCTCGACGCCGTTGGGCTTAAAGACTGGATACACGACCGCGTCATCATGGTGACGGGCGCCGGCGGCTCGATCGGGAGCGAACTCTGCCGCCAGCTGGCGCGTTTCAATCCGCGCACCATCGTATTGTTTGAGTTGGGCGAATTCGCGCTCTACAACATGGAGCAGGAATTCCGCCGCAATCACCCGTCGATACCGCTCATCTGCGCGATCGGCGACGTCAAGCAGCAGGCGCGTGTCGATGAAGTAATGGGTGCGCACCGGCCGTCGGTGGTGTTTCACGCCGCGGCGTACAAGCACGTGCCGCTGATGGAAAGCGCAAACGCCTGGCAGGCGGTGCTCAACAACGTCGCGGGCACCCACGTCGTCGCCGAGGCCGCTTTGCGCAACGGTGTCGAGAAATTCGTCTTCATCTCCACCGACAAGGCGATCAACCCGACGAGCGTGATGGGTGCCAGCAAGCGGCTCGCCGAGATGGTGTGCCAGGCGCTGCAAGAGCCGCAGCGCACGCGTTTCGTGATGGTGCGTTTCGGCAACGTGCTGGGCAGTACTGGCAGCGTGATTCCGAAATTCAAGGAGCAGATCGCCGCCGGCGGGCCGGTGACGGTGACCCACCCCGAAATCACGCGCTATTTCATGTCGATCCCGGAGGCGGCGCAACTCGTGCTGCAGGCGGGGCTCATGGGCAACGGCGGCGAAATTTTCGTGCTCGAGATGGGCGAACCGGTGCTGATCGCGGACCTCGCGCGCGACCTGATCCGCCTGTCCGGCTTCAGCATGGACGAGATCAAGGTGGTCTATACGGGTCTGCGCGCGGGCGAAAAGCTGTACGAAGAACTTCTGGCGGCCGACGAAGACAGCCTGCCCACACCCCATCCGAAGTTACGCATCGCCAAGGCGCGCAGTGAAAACGCGGCCTGGCTTGCGCAGTTGCTCGAATGGTTGCGCCAGTCCGCGCCGCGTGGCGACGATCCGGTGCGCAAGGACCTCGCGCGCTGGCTGCCCGAGTATCGCAGCGAATAACGCCGCGCCGCGGTTTGCGTGTTACGAGCGCGGCGCGAATCCCGTAGAATGGGCGCCGGTGCTAACGCCTGCCATGCGCATTTCCACTTTGACCAGCGGCGCCGAATCGTGCGCGCGCGCTTGTGCGATTGCCCTCGGCTTCTCGATACCCATTTCAGTCGCGCTCGACAACGTGCTGCTCGCACTTGTCCTGCTGCTGTGGCTGGTCTCGGCCAATTATGCGGCGCGGCTCGAACGGATCACGCATAACCGCGTCGCGCTGGCGGCGCTCATCTTGTTCGCGCTGCTGATCGCCGGCCTCGCCTACGGCACGCGCGAGCCAGGCGATGGCCTGCATTACGTGGGCAAATACGCGGACCTCGCCTTTATTCCGCTGTTCGCGACCTTGTTCAATACCGAACGCGCCCGTCATCTGGCGTGGGTCGCATTCGCGGCGGGCATGGCTTTGACGCTGGTTTTGTCGTGCCTGCTCTGGAGCGGTATGTTGGGGCACGATCTGTTTCGTTTCGCCGACGGCGGCAAACCGGCGGTCTTCAAATATTATCTGACGCAGAACATACTGATGGCGTTCGGCGCGCTCGTATTCGCGCAGCTTGCGCGCGCGGCGCGCGTCCCCTGGCAGCGCCGGCTGTGGACGGCCCTCGCGGCTTTGGCCGTCGTCAATGTCGCTTTGATGAGCCCGGGACGTACCGGCCAGGTCATCCTCTTCGTTTTGGTCATCTACTTCGTGCATTCGCTGTGGAGCTGGCGCGGCATACTTTACGCTGCGGCTGCCATCGCACTGATGGCGGGAATCGGGCTTGTCGCACTCGGTAACAGCAGCAACCGGTACGCCCTCGCGCTCGATGAGATGCAAACGTGGCAGCCGGGACAGGCGACCAATTCATCCATCGGCTTACGGCTCGGCTTTTACCGCAACAGCCTGGATATCGCGCGCGAGCATCCGCTCATCGGCAACGGCACCGGCAGTTTTCCCAAGGCCTACGCCGATCGCGTGGCGGGCACCGCCGAGCCTTTGACGACCAATCCGCATAGTGAATTCCTGAACATCGCGGTGCAGCTTGGCCTGATGGGCGTCGCCGCCATGCTGTATTTGTTCGGCTGCGTATGGCACTACGCGCGGAATTTGCCCGCTTACGAACATGTGCTCGCGCGCGGCCTGGTTGTTACTATGGCCATCGGCTGCCTGTTCAATTCATTATTGATGGATCACACGGAGGGTCTGTTGTTCGGCTGGGCCAGCGGTCTCCTGTTCGCGGCACTGAACGCGCCCGCAGAGCAGCGCGGGGCTGCGTGATGACGTTGTCCGTCGCCATCATCGCGCGCAACGAAGCGCGCGTCATCGGGCGCTGTCTCGAGTCGGTCGCATGGGCCGATGAAATCATTGTGCTGGAT
>JBDSSV010000385.1:0-6429 GCA_039928535.1 Burkholderiales bacterium | reverse complement strand
CTGAAGATTGCAGGAATCAAGCCGGAGTGAGGGCGGGATTCAGTTCGCAGTTAGAGGTTGGCGGGCGCGGGTCGTGTCAGCGCCGCTTGACGATAGCGAGGCGCTTCGCGTTCGCAACGGCGCGCTTTTCCACGGGCGCGATGCCTTTGGAGACGATGCTCAGCGCGGCGGCTTGCACCTGTTTCGCATGACCAGGCCCGGAAAAGCCGAACCACGGTTTCCACCACGAGCGGATATACGCGAGCGTCATCTGCTGGTTGGCACGGAACATCTGCGCGGCCATCGCCATCCATGATGCTCTGAATGCGACGAGCTTTTCAGAGCCCATGAGCTGAAACTCGCGTACATCGCGCGCGTCCGGGACGGCGCCGGCGGTCGCCATGCGAGTAACGCGATGGGCAACGACTGGCGGCACCGCCAGAGCGAGTTTCGTGGTTTGCGCAGTGATACGTTTTAATTTCTTGTGTGCAGGCATGAATAGGTCCTTTTAGAAGTTGTCAAAGAGTTAGCGCAGCCCGAAAAACGACAGGAGAAAAACGACGATTACGATCAGGCCGACAATGTAGATGATGCTGTTCATGGGAACTCCTTTGGGTGGGGGTGAAGGTATCAAATCGCATTAGCCAAATGAGACACTGAACAGCCTAGCTAGTTCGGGTTGGACGTTCCGTGCGACAACGCGCATAAGCGTGTAGGACGGAGTCGGCAGTTGGCGGTAGGCAGCTTGCGGTTGGCAATAAGCAGTTTCTGCACACATCTATTTGCAACCATGCGTTTTTTTGGTGCAGAAAAGTTACACTGGCACCATTAGTTTCTGAGCGAGGTCGCCATGAGCACGATTGGATGGTTGGTGGCAGGTGCGGTTGGCGTGGTGATCGCCTATCTGGCCGTCATGCGCGTGTTCTTCGACCGCAGCCGCGAGGCGGACAAGCACATCGACTACAGCAAGATTCGCGACGTCAAAGACGACGATTAGGAATTAGTCGGCAGTCGGCAGTCGGCAGCAGGCAGTTTGCAGCAGGCAGTCGGCAGAATTTCAGAATCTGCCTCAAAATCCCGTTCGCCCTGATGTGTAGAAGGGCGAAAAGGGCCATTCCAGCCCATCGCAGTTGAGCGTTCTTGCTTCGATGCTCCGCCAAAAGCGGGAGAAGAGTTTTTACGATCGCGGCCAGGTGGGCCATGACCGCACTGATTCCGGCACCCAATGCGTCGACGCCCAACCTACGCAGAGCATCGCCATCCAGAAAATTCCGAGCTACAGAGAAATCGGGTTGGAGCGCGTCATGACGGAGGGATAGCCGGGCCAGCGCGTAATACGGCATCCGCTGCAGCCATGGCAGGATGCCTGCTAGAATGCACGCGCAATCGTTTTTTTGGCCCTGCTCGCTCAAGGCCACACAAGATTCGTTTGGTAATTCAACCCAAAGGAGGGAATGCAATGCGCAACCAACTCATGATCGCTGGAATCCTCACCGCGCTCGCCGGCCTGCCGCTAGCTGTGTCCGCCGCGGATGACATGAAGAAAAACATGACGGGCGCCGACATTAAAACCACGCCCGCCAGCGCGACGCTCGATCTCGATACCAAGCAGATCGGCCTCATCGTCGGCGGCCAAAGCGGCGAAGGCGTCCTGCACTATCAGGGGAAGGACTATCCGTTCCACCTGAAAGGCCTGCGTGCCGGCGCAATCATCGGCGTCTCGAAGTCCAATGCTACGGGCGAAGTGCGCGGACTTAACAAGCTCGAGGATTTTGAGGGCAATTACACGGCCGCCGCCGCCGGTGCCGCGGTGGTCAAAGGCGTGGATGCTTCCAGCTTCCAGAACAGCAAAGGCGTGGTTATCAACCTCAAGCAGAAGACCACCGGCCTGTCGCTCGACCTTGGCGTTACCAGCGCGGAAATCAAGTTCAAGAAGTAGTTGGATTTACGGGCTGCACCCGGCGAAGTATAGGGCGCAAGGATGTACGAGCGCCGACTAGTGGGAGCGTTTGATCCTGCTCAACACCGCCGACGGCGCCGTGATTCCCGCGAGGAATGGATGCGTCGGTTTCCGGTAGCTCGCCATGATCTGCTTTACATAATTGCGTGTCTCCGCGTATGGGGGAATGCCGCGATAGCGCTCGACGGTTTCTTCGCCGGAGTTGTACGCAGCGAGCACCAGCGCGACGTCGCCTTTGAAGTACGCCATTAGCCAGCGCAGGTAGGCGAGCCCGCCTTTGAGATTGTCGACCGCGTTGAAGATGTTCTTGACGCCGAAGCGCGCGGCGGTCGCCGGTATCAGCTGCATCAGGCCGCGCGCGTTCTTCGGCGACACGGCGGTCGTATCGAACCGAGACTCGACCAGGATCAGCGTCATCACGAGCTCGGGGTCGATCGAATACTGCGGCGCATATTGCAGCACCAGCAGCTCGATGTCCTTGCGCGCCGCCGGCAGGCGGACGAGATCGGGGATTACTTCCGTCATGCAAGGGGGCACAAGGCTGCCGACGCCGCGGCTGATATAGGGGAGGATCTCTTTCGCGCGTTCACTGCCGCGCTCGGCCGCCATGTTGATCAACAAGGCACCGATGCCTTCGTTCGGCATCATTTCGCGCCCGGACGCGTAGATCAGGCCGAGCTCGAGTATCGCGTCGACATTGCCGCGCGCGGCGGCCTTGCAGTAAAGTGCGTTGGACTTGGCGATATCGCGCTCGACGTCTTCGCCGCGTTTGTATTTCTCGGCGAGCGTCATGAGCGCGGTCACGTCGCCGCGCTGCGCCGCTGTTTCTACCGCCTTCATGTCCGGCGCGGGCTGCGCGAAGGCGCTGCCGCATACGAGCGCGAGACACAGTGCGATGCCGTGTCGAACGCCGACAGGTTGATTGAAAAAATGCGATTTCATGTGGTGTTCCGGTGCGAATGATAACCTTGAATTCCCGGGGGTGACTTCCTGCGGGGCGCAGGTTCGACGGCAATTCAACCCGCCGGGTTGCAGTTGCACGCGGCGATTTTCCGGGCACTGTGGTTGTATGTGGGCGTCGCGTTGACGTCCGGGTTTACTTTCGATTGAGAATTTATTGATTACGACCTGGTTTTTGCTGGCTGGCGCGCTACTCATACTGATGGCCCTGCTGGGCTCGGCGATGGACAAGCTGCCGCTGAGTCCCGGCCTCATCTACCTCCTGATCGGCGTGGCGCTCGGTCCGGGCGGTTTTGGCGTGATTGCCGTCGATCCGCTCCACAACGTGGGTGAATTCAGGTTCATCTGCGAAGTGGTCGTGCTGGTTTCGCTGTTCACTGTGGGGCTTAAGCTGCGCGTC
This sequence comes from Burkholderiales bacterium, assembly GCA_039928535.1. Classification (GTDB taxonomy): domain Bacteria; phylum Pseudomonadota; class Gammaproteobacteria; order Burkholderiales; family SG8-41; genus PALSA-1004. Next base: position 3,130 of record JBDSSV010000385.1, on the reverse strand, counting down.
TCGTGGAGCGATCCGCTCTGGCACATTCCGTTCCGGCTCGCGACCATTTCAATGGCGGTGGTGATCGCGACGGTGGCCGTGGCCGGCGTGTATGGATTGGGACTGTCGCTGGGCGGCGCGCTACTTCTCGGCGCAATCCTGGCGCCGACCGATCCGGTCCTGGCATCGGACGTGCAGGTGCGGCATGCCGACGACCGCGACCGCGCACGCTTTGCGTTGACGGCAGAAGGCGGACTGAACGACGGCATCGCATTTCCGTTCGTGATTCTCGGTCTCGGCCTGCTTGGGGTAGGCGAGATGGGGCCCACGGGCTTGTACTGGCTGACGGTCGATGTCGTATGGGCGGTCGGCGCCGGTCTCGCGGTCGGCTGGCTGTGCGGCGGCGTAGTCGGACGGCTGGTGCTCTACGTGCGGCGCGTGTTCAAGGAAGCGCTCGGCTGGGAGGAATTCCTGACGCTGGGATTGATCGCCTTGAGTTACGGCGTGGCTTTGCTCATCCACGCGTATGGCTTCCTGGCAGTGCTGGCGGCGGGGCTCGCACTGCGCCGCATCGAAACCGACACCGCGCGCGAGCGCATCGCGCCGGCAATGCTCCCGAAATCCGACGAGAAGACGCATCCCGCGACCGCACCGGCCCACATGGTGCGCAGCCTGCTCGGCTTCACCGAAAAACTGGAGCGCATCGGCGAACTCGTCGTGGTGCTGGCGCTGGGCGTCATACTTTCCACGATCGGTCTCGACAAGGCCGGAGTGTGGCTTGCCTTGCTGATGTTTGTGGTGATCCGCCCGCTGTCGGTCTTCATCGGACTTGCGTGGGCGCGATGTCCGTTGACCGAAAAGCGCCTGATGGCATGGTTCGGAATTCGTGGCGTGGGCTCGCTTTACTATCTGTTCTACTCGCTGCAAGCGGGCGCGCCGGGCAAATTGATGGAGACACTGGTCCCCTTAGTTGTCACGGTGGTTGCCGCGTCGATCGCCGTGCATGGCGTGTCCGCTACCCCGTTGATGGCCTCGGCACGGCCGCGTTCCCGCACCAAGCAGCGCGGCCGCCGCTGACGTGCGAGGCTCGCAGTTCGCGGTTTGCAGTCATTAAGTTGTAAGTTGTAAGTTGTCAGTTGTCAGTGTCAGTTGTCAGTCTCCTTGAGCCGCCTTTTGTCGGCTGCGAACTGCGAACTGCCAACTAGAAACTGCCAGCCGCCTATCCGTTGACCCATCACCCATCTCCCATCCCCGCCGATTTGTTGGATACCGCACAGAGTGGGTATAAAAACGACAGGACAATTAATAAAGCATCAATTTAAGCAAGCCAATCTTTGATCTGCGGACCGGAATCGGTATATTGGCATCAACAATAACAAAGGAACCAGGGAGTCTTGCCCAATGGAACCAACGCATTCGTCAAACAGCATGCACGTGCGCGGCGCCCGTCGACTCAACGGCCGCTACGACATAACAGCCCCGCTGGTTTTGCTTTTCACTTTGCTGGCGGCAGCGTCGTCGGCTTACAGTGCCGAAATCGTCGAACCGAAACTGCCCGATATATGGGTCGCCCAGAAAAATGCCGACGCCAGGGCCGCCGCTAACGCGCGGGTGGTCGCGACGCCGGAGTGGGGCGTGAACAAGAGCTATGCCATCCCCGCCGCCGAAATCCTCGGCTTTCAGGTCCTGCTCAATCAGTTCGACCGCCATCACTATGGATGCTGCGAATTCCACAGCAACCTGCAAACGATCAGGAGTAACTTGCACGGCCCGTGGGTCGTGGACAGTGACGGCTTCACTGTCAACCAGATCGGCCACCCCTATGCCGGGTCCATGTACTACGGCTTCGCGCGCTCGTCGGGGTTGAGCTTCTACGAATCGGTCGGCTACGCGTTCGCGGGCAGCTTCCTCTGGGAAATCGCCGGCGAGCGCACGCAGCCGTCGAAGAACGACCAGATCATGACGAGCTTCGGCGGCAGCCTGATCGGCGAGCCGCTGTTCCGCATGGCCAACCTGATGCTCGAAAACAGCGAGGGCGCGCCGAAGGTATGGCGCGAGGCGGCCGCCGCCGTCATTTCGCCGCCGACCGCTTTTAACCGCTTCGCATTTGGCGACCGCTTCAGCGCGGTATTCGACAGCCACAAGCCGGTGTACTACAGCCGCCTGCAAACAGGCTTCAGCTCGACCACGCAGAATACCCAGGGCCCGTCCAGCAAGGTCGAGCGCAACGAGGGCCTGCTCGATTTCTCGATCGATTACGGCTTGCCGGGCAAGAATGGCTACACCTATAACCGTCCATTCGACTATTTCAGCTTCCAGATGATAGGCGCGAGCGGCAGCAGCGTCGAAAGCCTGAACTCGCGCGGGCTCATCTTCGGCACGGATTACGAGTCCGGCCCGAGCTACCGCGGAATATGGGGGCTCTACGGCAGCTATGATTACCTGGCGCCGCAGCTCTTTCGCGTCGCTAGCACGGCACTGTCGCTCGGCACCACGGCGCAGTGGAACGCGACCAGTTCAATGATAGTGCAGGGCACGGCGACGCTGGGCGTCGGCTATACCGCGGTCGGCACCATCAACGATGCCGCGAATTCCAACAACAATCACTATGGCGTGTCGCCGCAGGCGTTACTGGCGCTACGTTTCATCTTCAGCGACAAGGTGTCGCTCGACTTGACCGGACGCGAATTTTTTGTGAGCCGCCTGGGCGCGGGAACGACGGACGGACGCGACAACATCGTGCGCGGCGACGCCTCGCTCACGTTCCGAGTGCACAAGCAGCACGCGGTGGCATTGAAGTACCTCGTCACGCGCCGCGATAACACCACGTTGACGTTCGGCGACCGCACGCAGACTCGCGGCACGATCGGCATCTACTACACGCTGCTGGGTCATGACCGCTTCGGCGCGGTCAATTTTAACGACTGATTACATCAACACGCAGTCACTATCCTCTGCCAAAGTAAGGATGGGGCTGGCGCCGTTCGTGATGAGGTATCGAAACATGAATGGCTGCGTTCACCCATCGACCTCAGGGCCATGTTTTGCCCTTGCAAAACGTTATGCCCGAAGCATTTTACGCGCCTTCAATCGTGCAGTTACGCTACTGCGGGTCGAAACGCACCATTCCATGTTCGTTACCGCACAGAGT
>JBDSSV010000384.1:0-5018 GCA_039928535.1 Burkholderiales bacterium | reverse complement strand
CCGATAGTCTCGAAGAGCGGCACGACGATCAAATCGTTCACCGCGTCGCTGTCGAGCGTGCCGCGCATCAGGCCCGCTTCTTTCTGCAGCAGCAGCACTTCGAGCAGGTCGCTGACGTCCTCGGTATGCGAAATGATGTAATGGCGCAAAGCATCGCGGCCGTAACGCGCGAGCATATCGGCGGCAGTCTCGAAAATCGCCAGCTCGTCGCGCGTATGCTCCGAATAGGCGGCAGCGCGCACGCGTAACGGCCGCGCATCGTTTAAGAGCCGCAGCAGCAGCGTGCGGCGCGCGCCTTCGGGCAGTGCCGCGTAATCCGTTTCGATGCGCGCGACCTGCAGCAACTCGGCGATGACCAGCTCGTGCTTGTCCGAACTCTGGCGCAGATCGACGGTTGCAAGATGAAAGCCGAACACCTCGACCGCGCGCATCAGCGGCCCGAGGCGCGGCGCGATCAGCGCCTGCGCATGATGCGAGCGCAGCGATGTCTCGACTACGCGCAGATCGGCCAGCAGCTCGCCCGCATCCGCATACGGCTGCTGCGGCGCGACTGCATGGCGCAATGCAGCGGTGCCCGTCAGCTTCTCGAGCGTCGCCGCCAGCCGCGCGTAGACGCCGATCAGCGCGCGCCGGTACGGCTCGTCCTTGCGGTGCTCGCTTTGATCGGGCGAACGTTCCGTCAACGCATGCATCGCGGGGGTGACGGGAGCCAGCATCTCGGAAAGCGAAAGCTCGGCGCCGAGCTCATGCACTTCGCTCAGGTAAAACTGCAATGCGGTCTCGCTTTGGCGCGCCAGCGCCATCGCCAGCGTCGCCGCGCCCACGTTCGGGTTGCCGTCGCGGTCGCCGCCTATCCAGTTGCCCATGCGGAAGAACGTGGCGACGGCATGACCGGGCAGTATTTGCTCGATATCGCGGTATAAGCGCGGCAGTTGGCGCAAAAAAGTCGCGTGGTAGTAGCTCAAGGCGTTTTCAATCTCGTCCGCCACGGTCAGCTTCGAATAACGCAGCATGCGCGTCTGCCATAACTGCGTGACGCGCGCGCGCAACTGCATTTCGTTATCGGATATTTCGCGATCGGTGTGCAGGTCGTCGCGCGCTTCCATCAGCTCCGCAATCGCGCGCTCGGCATCGAGAATGCTCTTGCGCTGGACTTCGGATGGGTGCGCGGTCAGCACCGGCGAAATGTAGGCGCGCGCAAGGGTCTGCGCGATGTCGTCCTCATCTACCCCGCTCGCGGCGAGCCGCTGCATCGATATGGCGAGCGAGCCTTCGCGCACGTCGCCGCGCTGCTCGTGAAACATGCGCCGGCGAACCCGGTGCCGGTCTTCGGCCGTATTGGCGAGGTGCGAGAAATAGCTGAACGCGCGGATCACGCTCAGCGTCTGGTCGTCGGTGAGTTTTTTCAGTAAGCGGTCGAGTGTCTTGCCGGCGCCTGCATCGCGCTTCAGGCGGAAAGCCACCGACAACTGGCGGATGCGCTCGATCAAATCGAAAGCAGCAGCGCCCTCCTGCTCGCGTATCACCTCGCCGAGCAAACGCCCGAGCAGACGGATATCGCGGACGAGCGGCGCACTCTTGTCGCTCGCATCGGCACGGGGACGGCGGGAGATAGATTTGGCGCGGGGCATGGTTCCGGTTGGACGCAGTGGCCGCTCGTGCGGGCGCATGCATGCGCGCGCCGCGCGACGGCTTCACGTAAGTTACGCGGCGGGACCTGCGCGGTCAACCGGCCGGGGCTTGGCTACCCCGGCTATTCGGGCTTGATGCCGGCAGCCTTCACCACACTCGCCCACTTGTCGTACTCGCGCTTATGCAGTGCCGCGAGTTCTTCCGGCGTACTGCCCTTCGCTTCGGCGCCCTGCGCCTGATTGAAGCTCTTCATGTCGGGATTGCTCATTACTTTGATGACTTCGGCGTTGAGACGAGCAACGATGGGCTTGGGCGTGGCGGCGGGCGCATACAGCGCGTACCAATTGTAGGCTTCGACCTGTGGGTAACCCGACTCGCTCATGGTCGGCACGTCCTGCAGGCTGGGCGACCGCGCGAGCGTGCCGACCGCCAGCGCGCGCAGCTTGCCGCCTTTCACCTGCTGCATCAGCACCGGCAGGTCGGCGAACACGAGCTGCAACTGTCCGGCAATCAAGTCCATCGTCGCTGGCCCCATCCCTTTGTAAGGAACGTGTACCATCTGGATCTTCGCGGCGCTTTTGAGCATCTCGGCGGCGAGCTGTGGCGTGCTGCCGGTGCCGGACGACCCGAAGTTCAACTGGTTGGGTCGCTGCTTCGCCAGCGCGACCAGGTCTTTCACGGATTTCACCGGCAGCGCCGGATGCACCGCGAGCAACTCGGGCAGCGTGACGAACAGGCTGACCGGCGCGAAATCCTTGAACACATCGAACGGCATTTTCGCGTAGACATGCGGGCCGATCGCAAACGCGCCGCCGGACGCGACCACCAGCGAGTACCCGTCGGGCGGCGACTTCGCGACGTTGTCGGTGCCTATCATGCCGTTGGCGCCGCCGCGATTGTCCACGACCACCGTGTTGCCGAGCGCGTCAGTGAGCTTCTGCGCCAGCGGACGCGTCGTCATGTCGATCGGGCCGCCCGCCGGGTACGGCACGACGATGCGCACCGGCTTGCTGGGGAAATTCTGCGCGGTGGCGGACGATGCGGCGCCGGCAATTGCCAGCACCGCGGAGAGAATCACCCAATTGTTCATGCCTGCTCCATTTTCTCTAAATACTTTCCACTTAGGTGTTGCTGATCGGCGACCGCGTCGCCACATACGACACCGTCGCGTCAATGTCCGGTGCGCCCGGCAACGCAATCGCGTTGTAGCGCGCATCGCGCGGGCGCATGCCGAGCAGTTCGGCGACATGACCGCCGCTTGAGCTGCCGTAGATACCGATCCTGGACGCGATGCCATTCCATGCCGCCGCCCGCGACTTCAGCCAGCGCACGCCGTAGTTGGCGTCCTGCACGCACGCGGGATACGGCGCTTCCCGCGCGAGCGTCATGTCGTTGGCGACCACGAGTATGCCGCTTGCCGCCAGCGCGCGATCCATCGGCTGCTCGGCGTGACGGTCCTTATTGCTCCAGGCGCCACCATGCAGATCGAGCACCGCCGGAAACGGCCCCGCGCCCTGTGGCTGATGAATGCGCGCCATCAATTGACGGCCGGCCGCGTTGCGCCGGAATTCGACCTCGGTGATTTTGACGTCGAAGTTTGCCGCGGGATCGTGCGCGCGGAAGACGCGGTCCCTTCCAACGCGCAGCCGTGGCCCGCGCCAATTGCCGCACCAATTACGGTCATCTTTTTCAGAAACGCCCTGCGCCCGTGCATTTTTTTTGCATATCCGCCCCCTCCCTGCTTATCCGCTAAATTTACGCTGATATCGGGATTTCAGCCAGAACAGCCGTGCTAACGGCGACTTACTTGTACGGCGCCGAGGGGCAGCAGGGCACGACAATAGTGCCGCTCATCGCCTCGACTCCCGCTGACTCGACGACGTTCTATTTCGACACGAAGGGCATGCTGACCGATTTCAAGATCACGGAGACCACCAAGTCCGCGGCGGTCAAGCCCGCGCCTGCGCCAACCGAAAAATCCGCCGTTCCGGTTACCGCCAGCCCTGCGCCCGCCGATGCCGTGAAGCCCGTTCAGGCCACCACAATCACGACGACCGCTGCGGGCAGCAGCAGTAAAACTAGGAACGTGCCGGCCGAAAACAGCAAATTTTTTCCCGGCGCCACGCTGGAGAACCGCTAGCCGCAGAATCGCCGGTGCGTCGGCATCATTCGACGCGCAAGTCGATATCCTTGATCAGCTTGCCCATCTTCGCCACGTCGGCGCGGATCGCTTCCGCGAACTGCCCGGGCGTGCTGCCGACCATCTCCACGCCGCTCTTGAGAAACTGGTCCTTGATCTCGGGCTTCGCTAGAAATTTCAGGATCTCCTGATTCAACCGCGTAATGATTGCTCGCGGCGTTTTGTCGCCGACCGCGAAAATGCCCGTCATGCCTATCGATTCGTAGCCGGGCAGTCCCGACGCCGCCATCGTCGGCAGCCCGGGCGCCAGCGCAGTCGGCTCGGCGCTGGTGACGGCGAGCGCGCGCAATCTGCCGGCTTTGACCTGCGGCGCGATCAAGCCGGCATCGAAGATAGCCATCTGCACCTCATTGCCCATCATCGCCGAGATCGCGGGCTGATTGCCCTGATAAGGCACGTGCACGATGTTCACGCCGGCCATCGCCTTCATCAATTCGGACGCGAGATGCGTCGTCGAGCCCACACCGGGCGAAGAGTAATTGAGCTTGCCCGGATGCGCTTTCGCATATGCGATCAGTTCCTGGACCGACTGCGCCGGCACCGAGGGATGCACGGCGAGTATGTTGACTTCGCGCACGACGAGTGAGATCGGAGCGAAATCCCTGACCGGGTCGTAGGCCGTTTTGCGCAGCAGCGGCCCGATCCAGAACGCGCCGCCTTGCACCGTAAGCGTATAGCCGTCGGCCGGCGCTTTGACGGCAGCCTCGCCGGCGAGCACGCCGGTGCCTTTGTTCTCGATGATGATCTGCTGGCCGAGCGGCCCGGAAATGCCCTGCGCGAGCACGCGCGCGATGAAATCGCTGCCGCCGCCGGCCGCTGCGGTGATGATCTTGATGATGCGATTCGGATAATCCTGCGCGCCTGCCGGGCCGGCGCTCAGAACTATCGCGCCGGCTGCGGCCGTTGCCGCGAAGAGTTGCGGAATTGTTTTCGACACGACGCCCCCAGTTCTGCACGCAGCGAACGCTTCGCCGGCGCAACTTTTGCCGTTTTTCATATTCTAACCGGCATCCCGCGGCATTTCCCGCGGACGGCTATCATTCGCACCGGACCCATCATGCAACCGGAAAAACCCGCCCTTCGCCAGTGGCTTGCGCTCTGCCTGCTTCTAGCATGCACCCACGCGAACGCGCAACGCGCGGCGGACTTCGACGCGCTTGAAGCGGCCGCGCAACGCGGAGAAGTG
>JBDSSV010000383.1:0-2616 GCA_039928535.1 Burkholderiales bacterium | reverse complement strand
GCGCTGGGATTGTGGCGCGTAGTGCCGCGGTTCGGTCCGCTGATGCCCGAGACGGCGCCCGCCGACCAGAAACTCCTGAGCCACCTCGTCGCGGTCGGGCGCTTCTACTGGAAGCACATGCAGCCGGTGGAAATTTACGCCCGGCTGCGCGCCGCGTTTTTGCAGCGGCTGACCGACCGCCGGCCCGGCATCGGCCGCAGCAGCGCCGCCGAACGCAATGCGCAGCTCGCGCTGCTGGCGGGCGTGGGCGCCGATGCCGTCGAGCGCGCGCGCGACCAGCCCGCGCGCTCGGTCGGCGAACTCATACGCGCCGCCGCGCTGCTGCAGCGCTTATCGCAAAAACTCTGACGCCGACCTTTCATCTTTTCTACTGCAGAAAGACACCATGCCACTGACCGACGAGCAAACCACTCAGGCAGCGAACCTGTTTACTTCGATGCGCAACGAGATTGCCAAGGCCGTCATCGGCCAGACCGCGGTCGTGGAGCAGAGCCTGATCGCGCTGGCTGCGGGGGGCCACGTGCTGGTCGAAGGCGTGCCCGGCCTCGGCAAGACGCTGCTGGTGTGCGCGATCGCCAAGACTTTTGACGGCCAATTCGCGCGCATTCAGTTCACGCCCGACCTAATGCCTTCGGATGTGACGGGCCATAGCATGTACGATCCCGCGACCGGCCAGTTCTCGACGCGCAAGGGGCCGGTGTTCACCAACCTACTGCTGGCGGACGAGATTAACCGCGCGCCCGCCAAGACGCAGGCGGCGCTGCTCGAAGTGATGCAGGAGGCGCAGGTCACGATTGAAGGCGTCGCGCACCCGCTCGCGCAGCCCTTCATGGTCCTCGCGACGCAGAACCCGGTTGAGCAAGAAGGCACTTACCCGCTGCCGGAAGCGCAGCTCGACCGCTTCCTGCTGAAAATAAAAATCGACTATCCGACGCATGCCGATGAAGTGGCGATGACGCGCAGCGTGACTATCGGCAAGACCGGCGACAAGCTCGCGGTGGATGCGGTGCAGACGTTGTTGACGCCGCAGACCGTGAGCACCTTGCAGCAAATGACGGCCATGGTCGACGTGGGCGACGAAGTGCTCGACTACGCGGTGCGCATCGTGCGCAAGACGCGCGAATTCAATGGCATCTCGAGCGGCGCCGGCTCGCGCGGCTGTCTCGCGCTGGTGCGCGCGGCGCGCGCGCTGGCGTTGATGGGCTCGCGCAACTACGTGACGCCGGACGATATCAAGCGCGTCGTCCCGGCATGCTTGCGCCACCGCGTGCGGCCCGCGCCGGAACTCGAAATCGAAGGCCGCGACAGCGATTCATTGCTGATCGCGCTGCTCGAGCAAGTGGCGGCACCGCGCCAGTAAATTCAAGTGACGAGCCAGTAAATGTTATCGACGGTGCGCCCCGGCCAGCGTCTGATCGCCCTCGCGGCGGCTTGGCTCGTGCTCGGCATTGCTGCGGCTATCGCCCCGGCACTGGCAATCGTATGGCAGAGCGCGGGCGCGCTGCTGGCGATCGCGATGGTCACCGACTGGCTGCTGGTGCGCGCGCCCATGGCGGTCACGCTCACGCGCGAGGTCGCGGGCTCGCTGCCGATAGGAGTCGCGAGCGAAGTGCGCCTGAAGATTGCAAACCAAGGCACGCGCACGCTCGCGCTGGAGGTTTACGACCATCATCCGGCCAAAGCGCTAGTCGAGGGTTTACCGCTGGCGCTGGCACTGCCGGCTGGCCGCAGCGCGCAAGTGCGCTACCGGTTTACGCCTTTGCAACGCGGCGACATGCGCTTCTCCGGCTGCGATGTGCGCGTCGCGTCGCCGCTGCGCCTGTGGGAATACAAACGATTTTTTGCGGTCGACTCTGCCGTGCGCATCTATCCGAATTTCGCGGCGATCATGCGTTACACCCTGCTGGCGACGGACAACCGCCTGTCGCAGATCGGCATCCTGCAAAGGCGGCGACGCGGCGAGGGACTCGACTTTCACCAGTTACGCGAATACCGCGAAGGTGATTCGCAGCGCCAGATCGATTGGAACGCCACTTCGCGCGCGCGCAAGCTGATCTCGCGCGAATACCGTGACGAGCGCGACCAGCAGATCGTCTTCCTCATCGATTGCGGCCGGCGCATGAGTGCGACCGATGCCGACGCCACGCACCTGACCCACTTCGACCATGTGCTCAACGCCGCCCTGCTGCTGGGCTATGTGAGCCTGCGTCAGGGCGATGCCGTCGGCTACATGACTTTCGCCACCGCTGCGCCACGCTTCTCCGCGCCGCGCAAATCCGGCGCGACGGTCAACCTGCTGCTCAACGGTCTCTACGACATTCAGCCGGGTTTGATGGCGCCCGATTACTATCTGGCCGCCGTCGCGCTGTCGACGCGCGTGAAACGCCGCGCGTTCGTGATCGTGCTGTCCAATCTGCGCGATGAAGACGACGACGTGCTCGCGCCGGCGCTGCGACTGCTGCGCGAGCGCCACCTGGTGCTGTTCGCATCGCTGCGCGAACCGTCGCTCGACGAAGCGCTTACGCGGCCGGTCAACAGTCTCGATACCGCGCTTACGCACGCCGCGGCGCAGGACTATCTGCAGGCACGTGCGCGCGCGATGAAACGCATCGAGCA
>JBDSSV010000382.1:0-8109 GCA_039928535.1 Burkholderiales bacterium | reverse complement strand
TCGGCCGCGACCGCGACCCACGTGAGCACCATGCCGCCGACGATGCCGCCCAACATGAGCGGCACCAGCAGCCGCGCGAAGGTCATCATCGGCGACACGCCGAGGTTGATCGAGGCTTCTTCGAGGCTGGGGTCGATCTGATGCAGGATGGCGCTCGACGCGCGCACGGAAAACGGCAACTTGCGCACGATGTAGGCGATCACCATGATCAGCCAGCCGCCGGTCAGCACGAGCCAGCCGGTGTTGAATGAAATGATGAGGCCGATGCCGAGTATCGTCCCCGCGACCGCGAACGGCAGCGTCGCCACGATGTCGAGAAACCCCGTAAGGCGCGTGCGATAGCGCGTGACGACATAGCCGATGGGCACGCCGAGAACCGCCGCGCCGAATGCGGCAAGCGTCGCCAGCATCAGCGTATTCTGCAACGGGCGGAGCGAACGCCGGAACAGCTCCGCATAATTGTCGAGACTTAAATTCGGATGCAGCACCGGCCCGCGGTATTCGAGGAACGAGATCACGATCACCGCGAAGAACGGCACCAGTGAGGCGAGCACGACGCCCCAGCAGTAGGTTGTCGCGAGCACGCGCCAGCCGCGCCCGGTCTCGATCAACGGCGGGCTGCGCCGCGCGCCCGTCGCGAAACGCCGGCGTCCGAGATAGCGGCGCTGGATCACGACCGCGATGGTCGTCGATAAAACCAGCAGGACGCCGAGCACGCCGGCCGAGGCCGGGTTGGTGTCGGTCTCGCCGACGAAGAGCTTGAAAGCTTCGACCGCCATGATCGGCTTGTCTTCCGCGAGCACGAACGGCACGCCGAAATTCTCCAGCGTCTCGATGAACACGAGCAGCGCGCCCGCGAGTATCGACGGGATCACGATCGGGAAAGTCACGCTCCAGAAAGTGCGCCAGCGCGAGGCGCCGAGGTTTTGGCTCGCCTCCTCCACCGACACGTCGAGCGCCTTCAGGCCCGCCACGGTCGGCAGCAGCACATAGGGATAAAGCGTCAGCACGTAGACGAGCACGATGCCCGGGGTGCCGTAAATAGGCGGCACCGGAATGCCAAGGTACGCAAACCCTTGCGTCACGATGCCGGCGCGGCCGAACAGCAGCAAAAGCGCATAGGCGCTGACGAAACTCGGCAGCACGAGCGGCAGCACCGCCAGCGACATCAGCGCCGTCTTGCCGGCGACTGGCAGCCGCGCCAGCGAGAATGCGAGGGGCGCCGTGATCAAAGTCGTGATGACGGTCGCGAGCACGCCGATGGTCAGGCTATTGAGCACGCTGTCGCGGTAAAAAGCTTTCGCGATGACCTTCGCATAATTGTTCAGCGTGAGATGCGTGCCGCTCGCGTCGAGAAAGCTCGCGCTCAAAACGCCGAACAGCGGATACAGCAGGAAGAGGCCGAGAAAGGCGAACGCGATGACCGTAACGACCTGCGGAAAGGCATTGCGCGGCAATGCGACGCTCATGCAGTTTTGAACTCAGTCACGCGCCGCGGATCGTAGGCGAGCGTGAGCGCGCGCCCTGCCGCGAGCTCCCCGATGGGCTGATCGAGCAAGGCCACGCGCAGCAGCGTGCCGTCGACGAGTTTGGTCTCGATGCGCGTCAATGCGCCGAGCAACTCGACGCGCGAGATCGTGGCATTGAGCGATGCCCAGCCGGCAGGCACGCTGTCGCCGGCCGCGATCACGCGCAGCGCCTCGGGCCGCAGGCAGAATGCAACCGGTTCGCCGGTCTGTGCGGCGCTGCCTTCCATATGGAATTCCGTCGCGCCCGCCGCGAGCACCACATGCGCGCCTTCGCGCCGCGCGATTTTGCCCGACAGCAGATTCGTGATGCCCATGAATTCGGCGACGAACGGCGTGCTCGAATAGCGATAGATCGCGTCGGGTTTGTCGACCTGCTCGAGCGCGCCCGCGCGCATGACGGCGATGCGGTCGGAGATGGACAGGGCCTCTTCCTGGTCGTGCGTGACGTAGATCGCCGTGATGCCGAGGCTCTGCTGCAGCTGGCGGATCTCGCCGCGCATTTCCACGCGCAGCCTGGCATCCAGATTCGACAGCGGCTCATCCAGCAGCAGGACTTCCGGCTCGATCACGAGCGCGCGCGCGATGGCGACGCGCTGCAACTGCCCGCCCGAGAGCTGGTGCGGCCAGCGCTCATCATAGCCGTCGAGATGCACGAGCTTCAGTGCGTTGGCCACGCGCTCCTTGATTTGCGCGTCGGCCACCTTGCGCGCGCGCAGCCCGTAAGCGACATTGCCGCCGACAGTGTAGTTCGGAAAAATCGCGTAGTTCTGGAACACCATGCCGGTGTTGCGGCGATGCGCGGGCAGATTGTCAATGCGCTTGCCGCCGAAGCTGATCGTCCCCGCATTGAGCTCGCTGAAACCCGCGATCATGCGCAGGAGCGTCGTCTTGCCGCAGCCGGACGGCCCGAGCAGCGTGAAGAATTCGCCGTCACGGATCTCGAGCGAGACGTCGCGCACAGCGTGCACGTCACCGAAGGTCCGGCTGACGTGATCTATGTTAACTACAGTCACGCTTCGAACAATTTGTGAGAAGCGCTGTACTCACCTTCCCCTTCAAGGGGAAGGCCGGGATTGGGATGGGGTTTTTATCACGCATAATTTCCGGACCGAGGTAGGGATGGGTCTTTCAGACTCCGCCATATCGCATTCTTTACTGCTTCAATGTTATCAATTACTTCGTTATTCCAGAATCTAAGAACTCTGAATCCTGCAGCAAGCAATTTTTTCGTGCGCAATTCATCTACGACCTTAGTTGCTACGTGCTGCCTGCCATCAACTTCTATTACCAGCATGTGTTCCAGACAAACGAAATCGAGAACATAGTCTCCGAACGGATGCTGTCGACGGAATTTAAACCCGCTCATCTGCCGACTACGCAAGCTGCGCCACAAACGTAGTTCCGCGTCGGTCATTCTGGCGCGCAGATTACGCGGCGTCTTATTTTTCAGGAGCTTCTTGTTGGACTGGCCTTTCACATTGAACCATTCCGGCCTTCCTGTTTGCCCCATCCCTATCCCAGCCTTCCCCTTGAAGGGGAAGGTGAGAATTGCGCGTTGCGCATAGCGCTAACGCGTCTCTTGTATGAGATCCTTGATCTTCTCCAGCGTTTCCGTGCGCTTCGCGGTCCACGCTTCTTCGTTGTAGCGCACCAGCTTGACGCCTTTCAACTCCGGCATGCCGCCGGGAAGGTGCGACAGATCGAGGTCGCGGCGCGCCGGACGGCGGAAGGTCGTCTTCAGAATCATCTCGCGCGTTTCCTTCCGATTGACCCAGTCGACGAATTTCTGCGCCGACTCGGTGTTGGGTCCGCCTTTGATGATGGCGACGCCTTCCATCGCGGCGTAGGTGCCGTCCGCGGGATAAATCGTTTTGACGGGCGCGCCGTTCTGCGACCACAGGTAGCCCGCGTATTCGAGCGAAACGCCGAGCGGATACTCGCCATTGCCCACCCCCTGGAAGACGAGCGCGGAACGATTGAGCACTTTCATGTTCGCGAATAGTGCCTTCACCTTTTTCCAGCCCGCGTCGCCGCCGCCCCACATGTCGACGAGCATCGTCACGGTCGTGAAGGCGGACCCGGAATTAGCCGGATCCGTGAATGCGATCTTGCCTTTGTATTTTGGATTGAGCAGGTCTTCCCAGGTCTTGGGCCCTTCACTCGCCGGCATGGCCTTCGTGTTCTGCAGAATGACCAGCAAATGCAGGTTATTGCCGATCCACAGATTCTTGGGATCGCGATATTCGGCCGCGATGGCGTTGATGTTCTTCGACGCGTAAGGCGCGAAATAGGCCGTGTTGGTCTGCAGCAGCGAGCGCGAGATGCCCCAAATGATATCGCCTTGCGGCCGATCCTTCTCCGCCTGTATGCGTTTCATGATGACGCCGGACCCGGCCGAAACGATATCGACCTTGATGCCGGTCTCCCGATGGAAGGCGGCGGAAGCAAACTCGTTCAACGTGCTCTCGTTGGAGGTATAGAGCACGAGCTTCTGCTGCGCTTCAACAAGGCCCGCGCATGCGAGCGAGGTCAGGGCGAAGAGGGAAGCCGCAAGCCGGCGGATTCGATTGATGGTCATCGATGACTCCTGAGTTGGGATAGCCGCGGGCGGCGTGCCGAAAGGATGCGAGGCGAGAATATACTGCGTCCCACACCGCGTCAACGCTGCGGACGACGAGCTCACCATCACCGCGCCGAAGATCCTCACCAAGCCATGGAAGACTACGCGCGTGTATTTCCGCCAGCGGTTGCGCCGCGTCGACATCCTGGAAGGGACCTGCCTCGAGGGTTATTTCAAGCCGGCGGTCGACAAGGACGGCTATCAGATATTCGAGCCTGTCCCGCACGATGTGGGCGGCAACCGGATTCCACCCAAAAATTAGAAGGTCCGCGCAACAACGACGCAGGCGTTCGTGGTGAGGTATCGAACCATGAACAGCGGCCACGTGGCCTCGGGCCACTACGTAGCCCCGGGCTATTCACCCCCTTCGATACCTCTGAACAGGCTTCGATACCTCAGTGTTAACGGTAACTATTGAAGATTAGCCAATACGAATAGATCAGGAGAAACCATGCAAACATCGAATAAGAAAATCCTGGCGTGCTACGGCGACAAAGGCGGCTCGCTGAAGAAAATTACGGTGGCCGAGCGCAACCTGACGCTCGGCGCGGATATCCGCGATGCGGAAGTCGTGATTAAGGAATAATCAACCGCGCAAGCGGCGGTACAAGTTCACGCAACTCGTAACACTCTGTTACCAAATGGCGGGACTTTAATCGGCCAGAGCTCCTCTAATCTCTCAGAAAAGGAGCTCATCATGAAAACCATCAAAGCAATACTTGTAGCAATCGCAGTAATGTCGGTCGCGGGCTGTATCGTCGTGCCCGAACGCGGCCCCGGCTACTACGGCGGGCATCATCACGGCTACTGGCGCGATCGTTAATACCTCTAAACTCCAAGAGGCATTCTCACTTTGCCCTTGAAGGGGAGGAAGTGTAGTGCACTACGCGTTTATTGTATTGCTACCCCGCCGCAATTCTTGCTGTCCAACGCGGCGTTCCACTGCACCGTCGGGCCGGCTAGAGTGCAATTGGCGATGCCGTCGTAACCGGTGAGCGGTGTCGAGCCCGCTGAACGGAAGTAGCCGCTCAGCGGAAGGCCGTCGTCTATTTTCCGGTCGATCTCCGCGAGTATCGAGACCGGCACTGAACCGCCAGTCTTGATGTTGAGCACGGTGGACTGGAACGGGTCGCGCGAGTCGTCGTACCTCGCATCGTTGACGATGTGCACGAAGCCGCCGAGCGGATTGATGGGATTGTTCGTCGCGGTCGGCGCGAAGTCGGTAATCAGGCCATTGTAGGTGCCGAAGATGAAGCCCGCGCGCGAGAGCTGCGCCCATACCACGAATATTTCGTCATCGTCGATGCGGCCGTTGCCGCATCCAATGCCGCCGGTGCAGCCGCCGGGGTTGCCGGGAATCTGGCTGTTCGCGACCGGCGTGGGCATGTCGCCCGGCAGCATGCGATAACGATCCTGAAACGTAAGATACGCGAGCCGGCTGCCGTCGAGCAGCACGGCGACGTTGCGCACTCGCGCCGCCACGATCAGCTCCTGGCCTTTCAATATGCTGCCCAACAACAGTCCGACGATGACCAGCACGATGGCGATCTCGATCAGCGTGAAACCCCGGTTTTTTGTCATGACCTTCCGCGACGCGGCAATCCTTCTCCGGGGGCAATTGTAGACCTTTGCCTCCGCGCGCCATCAGGTAATATGCCGCGCAGGCGCTACAATGCGCTACGCAATGTAAAGAAATCTACGTTGCCGCGACTAATTCGCGCCGACCCCGCCGGCCGTAGGGAATTAACGACCGCCGATCAGGTCTCAACGTAACTGGAGGATAGATCATGAAAAGACGCACATTCTGGAAAGCCCTCGCCGGAGTACCTTTGATCCTGGGCATGTCGCGGCGGGCGGTGGCCGCGCAGGCGGGCTCGATGAAGGAAGTCGAGGACCTGCAGAAGAACTGGAAGCTGCTGCTCGCCGACGGCTCGAGAGTGCCGGCGCCGTCCGAGCCGCTCAAGTTGTCGAAGGACGAATGGAAAAAGCGCCTCGGCAATGAACTGGCTTACGATGTCTTGCGCGAAGAAGGCACCGAGCGTCCGGGCTCCAGCCCGCTCAATGCCGAGAAGCGGCCCGGCGTATTTGCGTGCGCGGGCTGCGATTTGCCGCTCTTCACGTCGGCGATGAAATTCGAGTCGGGCACCGGCTGGCCGAGCTTCTTCACGACCATCCCGGCAGTATTCGGTACCAGCACCGATCACAAGATACTTTATCCACGCACCGAGTACCACTGCGCGCGCTGCGGCGGCCACCACGGCCACATCTTCGACGACGGCCCCGCGCCGACGGGCAAGCGCTACTGCAACAACGGCGTAGCGCTCAAGTT
The DNA here is from genome assembly GCA_039928535.1 of Burkholderiales bacterium. Lineage (GTDB taxonomy): Bacteria > Pseudomonadota > Gammaproteobacteria > Burkholderiales > SG8-41 > PALSA-1004. Next base: position 1,631 of record JBDSSV010000382.1, on the reverse strand, counting down.
TATTCCGAAGACGGGGAAGGCGTGAAGGGTAATAAGCGATGGGTGCAGGGTAAAGACTAAGGCCCTCGCGAAATACGTATTGCCGTCATTCGCGCGCAGCGCGGGAGCGTCTTGATATCGATTTAGTGGGTTGCCGGACTGCCGCCACCGGACTGATATTCATCGGGGCAAGCTCTCAGGCGCGGGAACGATGAGGTTTTGTGCGTCGCGCTAACCCTGATTCAGGGATTTGCACAGTGCGGTCTGATATAAGATCAGGATGAGCCGCAGCCGTCAATATTCGGCAGCGACTTTTTTTTGCGCGCGGGCATTTTGTTTTTCCTGCACGCCTGCTATTCTTTCTTCTCATGTCCAGCCCGATTTTAAGGCTCGCCAATTTCGCCGACGCTCAGTCGATAGCGCTGATGTCGCGCGAGCTGATCGAAACGGGACTGAGCGGCTGGTCGTGGGACCCCAAGCGCGTGACGCGCGCGATCCAGGCGAAAGAGACGATTGTTCTGGTCGCGGCCGTCCGCAATCACCTCACCGGCTTTGCCATCATGAATTTCGGCGAAGAGCAGGCGCACCTTAGCCTGCTCGCGGTCACACCCTCGCACCAGCGCTGCGGCATCGGCAGGCAAATCATGGGGTGGCTCGAGGATTCCGCGCTGGTCGCCGGCATCAGCACCGTCAACCTCGAGCTGCGCGCGAACAATTTCTCGGCGCGCGATTTTTACCGCGCGCTCGGCTTTACCGACTCTGCTTATATTCCCGGCTACTACCGCGGCGTCGAAACGGCGCTCAGGATGTCGCGCGATATCCGCCGCCAGATTCCGGATCGTATCAGCTAGACGTTTTCGGAGACGTTCGTGCGCGCCTGCCCTGAGCTTGTCGAAGGGTATAGAAGCACGGTAAGTCCCTGGGAAGCATTCGCCCTTCGATACCTCAGGGCGAACGGTTGAGTCAATCTGCAACCACGCCCGCCTGCTTGATCACCTTCGCCCATTTGCCCACTTCCGCCGCGATATACGCGGAAAATTCCGCGGGCGTGTTCGAAAACGCTTCCAGGCCCTGCACGGCGAGACGCTCGCGCATGTCCGGCGTCTGCAAAATCGCGGCGATCTGCCGGTTGATCCGCGCGACGATGGCCGGCGGTGTGCCCGCCGGCGCGACGATGCCCATCCACACGGCAACATCGTAGCCGCGCAATCCGGATTCACTGATGGTCGGCAAATCGGGCAATGCGGCGGCGCGCCGCAAGCTCGTGACGCCCAGCGCGCGCAAACGGTTCTGCCGTATATGCGGCAGCGCCGACACCAGGCTCGCGAACATCACTTGCGTCTGGCCGCCCAATAAATCGGTCAGCGCCTGCGGGCTGCCTTTGTACGGGACGTGTACGAGATCGACGCCTGCCATGGACTTGAAGAGCTCTGCCGAGAGATGCGGCGAAGTGCCGCTACCAGCCGATGCGTAGTTGATCTGGCCGGGCTTTGCTTTCGCGAGCGCGATCAATGCCTGCGTGGTGGTCGCGGCAACACTCGGATGCACGACGAGCACGTTGGCGCTGGTGTCGACGAGCGTGATCGGCGCGAAACTTTTTACCGGATCGTAGTTGAGTTTCTTGTAGAGGCTGGGCGCCATTGCCAGCGTGC
>JBDSSV010000381.1:0-2858 GCA_039928535.1 Burkholderiales bacterium | reverse complement strand
AGGTCGTGGTTGACAATCGGGCGGGCGCCGGTACGACGATCGCCGCCGAACTGGTCGCCAAAGCGCCGCCCGACGGCTACACGTTATTCATGCAGGACATGACTACGCAGGCGATCAATGCGAGTCTGTACAAAAAACTTCCGTACGATACCGTCAAAGACTTTACGCCGATCACGCTCGTCGCCGCGAGCCCGCTTATGCTGGTCGTGCATCCTTCACTGCCGGTGAAATCGGTGAAAGAACTGATTGCGCTCGGCAAGAGCAAGCCGGGCCAGATTCCGTTTGCGTCGTCCGGCAACGGCACGATATTGCATCTCGCCGCCGAGACATTTAAAACGATGGGCGGCATCGAGATGATCCACGTGCCATACAAAGGCAGCGCACAGGCGGTGCAGGCGCTGCTGGCGGGCGAAGTTGCTGTGACGTTTTCGACCATGCCGCCCGCGCTGACGAACGTCAAAGCCGGCCGGCTGCGCGCGCTCGGCGTGACCACGCCCAAACGCAATGCGGCCGCACCGGAAGTGCCGACGATCGCGGAAGCCGGACTCAAGGGTTTCGATATCGTGCTCTACAGCGGCGTGCTGGGCCCGGCGCGTCTGCCGGCGCCCATCGTCAGCAAGCTCAACGCCGAATTCATCAAGGCCGTCAACGCGCCGGAAGTTAAAAACGTCTACGCGAGCCTCGGCGTCGACGCGATCACCGATACGCCGGCGGAATTCGCGGCGCATATCGCGGCCGACATCGACAAGCTCGGCAAAGCGGTGCGGGCGTCAGGCGCGCATGCCGACTGAAAGAAAGCCGCGGGCATGACGAGATCAACGCTGCCGCATCACGCGCGCTACGACTATTCGCCGATCACCGAACGCAAGGATTACAACTGGCCCGGCGGGAAGCGCCTCGCGTTCTGCCTAACGACCAACATCGAATGCTTCGCGTTTGGCAAGGGGCGCGGCCACGACAACGCCAAGCATGGCGAGCCGCAGACCCACCGCAATTATTCGTGGCGCGACTACGGCAACCGCGTCGGCATCTGGCGCTTCTTCGATATGTTCGATGAAATGAAGCTGCCGGCCGCGCACAACACCAACAGCTGGCTCTACGAAGAAGCGCCGCAGATATTCGCGGCGATCCGCCGCCGCAAGGATGAAATCGTCGCACACGGTCGCACCAACGCCGAGAACCTGCACGACTTCAAATGGGAAGCCGATGAGGCGCGCGCGATTCATGACGTGACCGATACGTTCACGCGCAACGAAGGCGAAGCGCCCAGAGGCTGGATGGGCGCCGGCACCTACGAAAACCCGACGACACCCGACCTGCTCAAGGAAGCGGGCTACAAATACCTGATGGACTGGCCGTGCGACGATCAGCCGATCTGGATGCGCACGCGCTCGGGCCCGCTGCTGTGCGTGCCGTATCCGGCCGAGATCAACGATTCGCCGGCGGTCGTGCACCGCCAGCACAGCGCGCGCGAATTCTGCGACATGATGGTCGACCAGTTCGACGAGATGGTAGAGCAGTGCGCCAAAGAGCCGCTCGTTTGCAATATCTCGATCCATCCCTACATTTTCGGCCAGCCGTTTCGCCTGCGTCCGCTGCGCGCGGCGCTCAAGCACTGTCTGGAGCACAGGCACAAAGACCGTCTCTGGCTGTGCAAGCCGGCCGACATTTCCGATTACTGCTATAGCCTGCCACCGGGCATCATTCCAGGCAGCTGAAACCCGTTATCCCGTCCCGTTCCCGGAGAATAAATCCATGGCCTTTCCACAATTAATACGCGTCGCGGCATTGCTTTTGTCATTTGTTGCGGCCGGCGCCGTCGCGCAGGAATACCCGTCGAAGTCAGTACGCGTAGTCGTACCGTGGGCCGCGGGCGGCTCGACCGACTCCATCGGCCGCATCCTCGCCGCCAAGCTGACCGAATATACCGGCCATCAATTCATTATCGACAACCGCGCGGGCGCGACTGGCACCATCGGCCATGCGCTGGTTTCGAAAACGCCGCCCGACGGCTACACGCTGCTGATCGGCAGCAACAGCACGTTCGCGATCGCACCGCATCTCTACAAGACGCTGCAGTACGACAACGAAGCCTCGTTCGCGCCGATCGCGCTGCTCGCGGTGAGCCCGCAGATACTGTCGGTGCATCCATCGATTCCGGTGAAAAACGTGAAGGAGCTGATCGCGCTGGCGAAAGCGCAACCCGGTGCGCTGATTTTTTCCTCGGCCGGTCCGGGCAGCACCAGTCATCTCGCGACGGAACTCCTCATGAACACCGCGGGCATCAAGATGATCCACATTCCGTACAAAGGCGGCGGCCCGTCGGCGCAGGCTTTGCTCGGCGGCGAAACGATGCTGTCGTTCGTCGACGTCATCACCGCGCTGCCGTTTGCCAAGGCCGGGCGGCTGCGGCCGCTCGCCGCGAGCACGACCAAACGCTCATTGATGATGCCGGACCTGCCGACCATATCCGAATCCGGGCTGAAAGGCTTCGAATCCTCGACGTCATTCGCCGCGTTCGCGCCGGCTGGCACGCCGCGCGACATCGTCGCCAAACTCAACAAGGAGCTCGTGCGTGCGCTGAACGCCGCCGACGTCAAGGAAAAGCTCTTCAATCAGGGCATAGAGACCGTCGGCAGCACGCCCGAAGAATTTGTCGCGTATAACAAAGCGGAGTCCGCCAAATGGGGCAAGGTCATCCGCGAGCAGGGCATCAAGATCGAGTAGCGCTTGCCCGCAGATACGCATCAGCGCGGGGTAAAAGCGGCGCCGTCAGCGCCGCTTTTGTTTACGCCCGCCGTCTTGCGCGGCGTGACCGCGCGCAACCGCGTCGTGGTTTCGCCGATGTGCCAATACTC
>JBDSSV010000380.1:0-3415 GCA_039928535.1 Burkholderiales bacterium | reverse complement strand
TATGGTGATGGTGCTGGCGCCCGTCGATCAGATAAAAATACGCGAGGTCGAAATCCGGCGCGATCGCCCCGGCTATGCTGGCCAAGATGAAATACGCGGTGGGCACGCCATGGAACCGCGCCCGATTCAGCAGTGCGCGCGCAGTCATGTAACCCGCCGGTATATGGCCGATGATCATTCGTAACTCCTGCTCAAGGCCAACGACCAGGCGCTCTGGGCCAGAAACTGGGGACCGGCGATGCCAACCGCCACGTCGCAATGCGTACTTGCGTTAACCCCAGCCACCGGCCCACAGCGCCCGGTTGCGGTTCTCATGCGGCTATCACCGCCAGCATGATGACGAGTGAGCCGGCGACGAGCGCCGCAGCGGTTCCCGACACCAGCGCGTGAAGTGCGAGCGACAACACTTCAGCGGCGATACCCGTCGTCGTGCTGGCCATTCCCTGCTTTTGCATTTGCATTTCCATTTGCTTGCTCCCGGTTGCCGCCACAGTCTGGCGGGACGAGTGCATTACAGCGCCGCAAAGTGGCGCGCGAGCAGGCGGCTGCTGGCAAGATGGTGATGAATTGTGGCGAAAAGATGGCAAGGCCCAGCCCGCCCTTGCGGGGCGTTATCCATCCGGTATAGTCGCGCTACCCCTCACGGAATCTGTCATGCGCCGACGCATCGCCATAGTGGAAGACGACCCGGCCATCCGCGCGAACTATGCGGATGTTCTGACCAAGCACGGCTACGAAGTGACGGCCCATGCGGACCGTACCGCCGCGCTGACGGCAATGCGCTCGCGCCTGCCCGATCTGGCGCTGCTCGACATCGGCCTTGGCGACGACGTCGACGGCGGCTTTAAACTTTGCCAGGATTTGCGCGCGCTGTCGGCGACACTGCCGGTGATATTCCTGACCGCGCGTGACAGCGACTTCGATCTCGTCTCCGGCCTGCGCATGGGCGCGGACGACTACGTGATGAAGAACGTGAGCCTGCCGCATCTGCTGGCGCGCGTGAGCGCGCTGTTCCGCCGCGCGGAACTCGCGGGCAGCGCAGCACCGGCCGAAAGCGTCATCGAGCGCGGGCCGCTGACGCTGGACCTTAACCGTTTCACGATTGCCTGGCGCGGCGCCGCGGTCGATCTCACGCTGACGGAATTCTGGCTCGTGCACGCCCTCGCCAAATTCCCCGGCCACGTCAAGAACCGCGATCAGCTCATGAGCGAGGCGCACATCGTCGTCGACGACAGCACCATCACGTCGCACATCAAGCGCATACGCCGCAAGTTCGGCGAGATCGATCCCAAGTTCGATTGCGTCGACACGGTATACGGCCTCGGCTATCGCTGGAAAGCGGCTGACTGAACACACGCCGGCAACGAAGCTCATGAGTGCATCCGCAGTCCCGCCTGCTTCGCGTTTTGCGCTGAACATCCGCGCGAAGCTCGCCATCGTCGCGCTCGTCCTGCTCGTCATTCCGTGGGTCGGCTATACCTACGTGAAGTCGATGGAAAAATTGCTGCGCGAAAACCAGGTGCAGACCGTCGTTGCCAGCGCGCGCGCCGTCGCCACCGCGCTGCAGGACCGGCCGCGGCTACTCGAGCTGCGCACGCCGTCCACCGCGAGCGGGGCCGCCGTCGAGCCGCGTCCCGTATCGGAAGAGATCCAGCTACTCGTGACCGGGCTCGCGCGCGCCGGCTCGCGTATCTGGGTGGTGGACAGCCGCCTGCGCCTGATTGCGACTGCCGGCAGCATTGACGTTGAACCCGCGCCCGCCGGCGCCGACCTTGCATTCGGCCCGCTCGAGCGCCTGGTGCGCACGATGCTGCGCTTCGTGTTCGAACGCGTGCACCGTCCCGTCATCCAGGCCACGGAAGAAATCATTCCCAACGACGTGGTGTTCGGCGGCCGCGAGCTCGAGCGCGCGCTCGACGGCACGCCATCGTGGCGCACGCGCATGGCGCCGGGCGGCCGCACGGCGATATTGACCGCAGTAAACCCCATATGGATCGGGGACCACGTGGTCGGCGCCGTCATCGTCGAGGAATCTACGCAGGCCATCGTATCGTTCAGCAACCGCGCTCTCGAGCAGCTTGTCGCCGTGACGCTGATTGCATTCGGCGTCGGCGCGCTGACGCTGTTCTTCTTCGCCTCCAGCCTGTCGTCGCGCCTGCGCAAGCTGCGCGACGAAGCGGACAACGCGATCGATTCGCAGGGCCGCGTGCGCGGCCTCGTCGCCGGCGAACACGCGCGCGATGAAATCGGCGACCTGTCGCGCGGCTTCTCGACGGTACTCGGGCGCCTGGCCGAGTACAACGCCTATCTCGAAAACCTCGCCGCGCGGCTCACGCACGAGTTGCGCACGCCGATCGCGGTCGTGCGCTCTTCGCTCGACAACATGAAGCTGCAAGAGCCCGCCGCCGAACCGGGCGTGTATCTCGCGCGCGCGGAAGACGGCCTGAACCGCCTGGAGACGATATTGACGCGCATGAGCGAGGCAACGCGCCTCGAACAAACGGTGCGCAGCGGCGAACGTGAAGAGTTCGACGCGAAAAACGTCGTCGCCGGCTGCGTCGAAGGCTACGCGGCGGCTTACCCCACGCAACGCTTCGCGCTCAGCCTGCCGGACGGGCCGGTAACGCTCAGCGGCGCACCCGATCTCTTCGCGCAGATGCTCGACAAGCTGGCGGCGAATGCCGTCGATTTCGCGACGGGAGATGATCCTGTCCAGGTCGACCTGACATGCCATGACGACAGTGCAGTTTTACATGTCAGCAACACGGGGCCGCTGCTCCCCGCTGAAATGAAGGAACGGCTGTTCGAATCGATGGTATCGGTACGCCGCGAGCGGGCGGCACACGAACCGCATCTCGGCCTCGGGTTATATATCGTGCGCGAGATCGCGGAATTTCACGGCGGCAGCGCCAATGCGTCAGATCGCGCTGACGGCAATGGCGTCGTTTTCGAACTGCGCTTTCCGCTCGCGCGCTGAGAAAGCTCCCCTCCCTTGCGCAAAGCGCGGGGGAGGGTTAGGGAGGGGGACGCGCGGATTGCCCCCTGGTAGTATGCTGCGCGGCGACCTCTCAACCGGAACTGTGATGGCCCTCATTTTCGAAACAACAAACTTTTCCGTCAGCACGCCCGAGCAGCCGCATGTCGCGCGCGGGGACGGCGGACATCTGATCATCAACCCGAAAGTTACGGTCGAAGACCGGACGAGTTTGTCGCGGGCGCTGGCAATCGAATTGATGAAGCTGACCATGGTTTGCGGCGAGGCGATGAAGACCGTACTCACGCGCAAAGGTATCGATATCGGCCGCATCAACTACCAGGACAACGGGAACTGGCGCCACGAATTGCACTTGCATCTTTACGGACGCGCGCATGGAGCGAAGTTGCAGCCGTACGGTCATCCATTGTCGTTTCCACC
>JBDSSV010000379.1:0-3846 GCA_039928535.1 Burkholderiales bacterium | reverse complement strand
CGTGCAACGGACGCACGCACCCGGAGTCGGCCGCCCTGTTCCGCAAGCTCGTGCAAAGACTCTATCCGCTGGTGCCCGGCGACGGCGAGCTGCCGGTCACGATTGAAGTGATTCCCGGCAAAACGGTAAATGCCTACGCAACGCTGGGCGCGCACATCTACGTTTATGAGGGCCTGCTCAAACAGGCGCAATCGGCGGACGAGCTCGCTGGCGTTCTCGCCCATGAGATCGAGCACGTGCGCAACCGTCACATCATGCAGGGCGTCGCGGTGAACCTGTTCACGCTCGGCGCGTTGAACATCATCCTGCCCGGCGACGCATCGGACGCTTACGTTGCATTCATGCTGCTGACGCTGAAATTCACGCGCCAGCAGGAACATGAAGCAGATGTGACGGGGCTCGAGCGCTTACGCGCCGCGCGCGTCGATGCCGCGGGATTCCAGAATTTCTTCGCGCGCGCCAAAGGCCTGCCGGCGGCGGCGCAGATTATTTCCAGCCATCCCGGCAATGAGGAGAGGGCGGAGCTGGCGGCGCAATCCAAGGGTTATGCCGTCGAGCCGATCATGGACGCGAAAGAGTGGGCGGTGTTGAAGACGATTTGTGAATAATATAAGGGCGGGTGTGCCTGAGCCAGGCGGCGCTTGACAGTTGCTTGGAACGCGGTATGATTTATTCATACCGTCTCTGGAATCGGCGTCATGACTACTGCCGTCAAGAAAACGATTTCACTGCCCGCCGATCTTGCGCGCGACGCAGAGGCGCTCGCGAAGGCTGAAGGCAAGACGCTCTCCGCCGTGATCCAGGACGCGTTGCGCCATGCGCGCATCGACAGGCGGATGCAGGAATTGCGCGGCATCCAGGGTTACTGGAGCCGCAAGGCGCGCGACAAGGGGATTCTGACCGAGCGGGATCTCGAGCGCTATCTCGGCAGGTGAAGGTCGTTTTCGACACAAACATACTGGTTTCGGCACTGGTTTTTCCAGGCGGTCGTGGCGAGGCCGCCTTGCAGCGCATTGTCGAAGAGAAAGACCAGTTGCTTCTGTCCAAACCCATGCTCGACGAGTTACTCGGCATCCTGGGGCGCAAATTCGCGCGTGACGCGGAAGCTCTTTCGCATGTCGCCGTTTTCCTGACTGAGTTGAGTATTCCCGTGAAGCCGCGGCAGCGGCTTCACGTCGTGAAAGACGAACCGGACAACCGTATCCTTGAATGCGCAGTAGCCGGAGACGCGAGTGTAATCGTTACGGGCGACCGCGCCTTGCTCACCCTGCGCGAATACCAAGGGGTACGCGTTATCAGCTTGCGCGATTATCTCGATTCCTGAATCCCTGCGGTCCCGATGTTCGGTTTTCCTTCAAAGAAAGAGCCCATGAAAAAATCCGCCCGTATCGTTCTCGCCTTGCTGTCCTTCAGCGCGCTCTGCGCAGCGGCGCAGAATTTCCCGGCGCGCAGCATCAACTTAATCGTGCCGTTCGCCGCGGGCGGGCCGAGCGATGCGCTGGCGCGCGTGATCGCGCAATCGATGAGCGCGACGCTCGGCCAGCAGGTCGTCATCGAGAACGTCACCGGCGCGGGCGGCACGCTGGCCGCGGCGAAGGGCGCGGCGGCGAGACCAGACGGCTACACGCTGCTGCTCTCGCACATCGGCCAGTCCGCCAGCGTCACGCTTTACCGCAAGCTGCCGTACGATCCGGTCGGGGCCTTCGACTCGATCGGCCTGATTGCCGAAGTGCCGATGGTGATTGTCGGCCGCAAGGACCTGCCGCCGAAAGACATTGGCGAGCTTATCGCCTACATCAAGGCCAACAAAAACAAGGTCACTTACGGCAACGGCGGCGTCGGTTCGGCTTCGCACTTTTGCGGGCTGTTGTTCATGAGCGCGCTGCAGGCCGAGATGACGACGGTTTCATATCGCGGCTCCGGCCCCGCGATGCTCGACGTGCTGGGCGGGCGGCTCGATCTGCTGTGCGATCAGACCACCACCACGACGGCGCACCTGCGCGCCGGCACGATCAAGGGCTATGCCGTCACGATGAAGGCGCGCGTGCCCGCAGCGCCCGAACTGCCTACGCTAGCGGAAGCAGGGATGCGCGATTTCGATCTATCCGTCTGGTACGGATTGGTCGTGCCCAAGGGAACGCCCAAACCCATAGTGGATCAGCTCGCTGCGGCGCTGCGGGCCGCGCTCGTCGACGCCACCGTCGTGAAGCGCCTGGCTGAATTCGGCGCTCAGCCGGTGAGCGCAGACCGCGCATCTCCCGAGGGCGCTGCGGCTTTTTTCCGCGGCGACGTCGCCAAGTGGGCACCCGTGATCAAGGCTGCAGGTGTTTATGCGGATTAACTTTGTGCATTCGACACGCAGTGCATTTCTCACCTTCCACTTCAAGGGGAAGGCCGGGATGGGGATGGGGTAAGTTGGTATTAGCTTCCCCGCTCGACATGCCAGTTGTCGACCATGCGGCAGCCCGCCTTCTTGAAAAGATTATGTAAGGGGCAGCGCCGCTCGTAGTCTGACTTCGCCCGCTCGATAGTAACGGCGTCGGCTGTGGTCGTGAGCCAGATCTCGCTGACGGCCTCGAAGGGCGTTTGCGATATGCCTTCGGCGCCGGCGATGCCACGCGGATTCCACGCGATCGTCACGCGTGCACGCATCGCGGCGATTTCAAAGCTCATTTCCCGCGCGATGCGATTCATCATGGCGGGTATGTCAGCGGCAAACGCCGCCGCGAGAAAACCCGTCGGCGTTGGCCCGGCGTTTTCGCCGCCAAAACCGCCGACGAATCCCGCCGGCTCATCTGAAATCATCACATGCCCATCGCGCAGCGTGATGACGCTTTTCGCTCGGCCTTTGAAATCGGCCTCCGCCCAGTTCTCGCGGCGTTCGGGGATCTGGTCGAAGGTTGGGGGCATGGCTTTACTTTCTGAACGACGGCGTTACTTCATCTCCCGCAACTGCCGGAACGACACGAGTTCCATGCGCTCATTCGTGAACAGCTTGCCGGTCTTCGACCCTTGCGAAACGAATTCAATCGCCAGCGGCCGTCTGACGCGCTCGGGTGCGACCCAGTAGGTGAAGCTCAGCAGCGCGCCGAGAGTGTTGGAGCCCTTGCCTTCGATTTTGAACGCGTCGAACTCGCCGGCGGGCAGGGTGATTTTTTCTTTGCCGACGACCTTGAACAGATATTCTGTCGTCCAGTTCTTGCCGTCCTTGCCTTTGACGTTGTAGCGCGCGGTCCATTTCTTGCCGACGCTGTATTCGGCCGTATAGAACTGCGCCGCGCCGCCTTCGGTTGACGCATAGTCGCCGTAAGTGCTGTTCTTGTACACATTGCCGAGCAGGTCGCGGACTTCCGTGCCTTTGTTGTAGACCAGCATTTCGTCGGTGACCTGGGTCACTGTAAGTGTGGCTTTGCGAATCTCCGCTTTGGTCGCAAGGTCTATCCGGCTATAGGTGTACGTGTCGCCGATTGAAAAGTCGGTGTTAACCCGGATGGTGCCCTTGGTGTAAGGGTTGGCGTCGTTACGGCCGGCCTGCGCTACCAGCGCGGGCCTCTCGCCCAGTTGCGCGAGCACCCGATCGAGTCGGAACTGCGCGAGCTCGGAAAACTTGCCGCTCGGAAAGCGGCGCAGATAATCCTCAAGCGGTGCGATTTCTTTCGAGCTCTGGATGCTCTCCCACAGCGCGAGCTCTTCCTGGAACTGCGGCTCGGTTTCCACGAGCGAGAGCGGCTGGAGTGCTTTCGGCGGAATGAAATAGAAATCCTGCTCGAGCGAGGTGCTCTCCCACGGAATCTGCTGGCCTTTCGACTGCAGCCGCACGTTCAGGCGCACGCGCTTGAAGATGTC
>JBDSSV010000378.1:0-7318 GCA_039928535.1 Burkholderiales bacterium | reverse complement strand
GAATAAAATTAGCACTGCCAATTTGATTGTTTTATTCATCTACGTGATAAACGCTATAACGTTTGACATGAGAGATTCTCCGAAAGCGAGTCCTCTCGATAGCAGAGGTCAGGCTGCATTTTTGTCGGTGGCGCGCTGGAGATTCGTGCGGGCCCGTTGCTCCCATAACCGGACGAAGTGATCGGTGCTGTAGATGGCGGCACGTTCCAAGAACGCCTTCAATATGGCCTTCCGCTTGCGCTTGAAGAGAAAACCCGGGACAAATGAATACTCAGCTCGAATTTGGCGTTCGTACTCCTGGAAGCGATCTTCTTTTGAGCCGAGGATGGACAAATCTATGTCGACCAAGACTTTCTCGTCTTTGCTGACAGGAAGGGCAGAATGCCTTGTCATCAGCACTAAGGAGTACACGCGCTCCGCGGCTTGCTCACTTACCCCGTTTGAAAGAAGTTCAGATTTAGCCCAATTGGCGCTTCGCTCTTCGTTGTCCGAGCGCGTGACGTCGTAGATCGCATCATGGAACCACAAAGCCATTTCAACTTCGGCCGGTCGATCGGCTAGAGTGAGCGAGAAATTGAAGGCGTCTAGGCATTCAGTCAGGTGTTGGGTCGTGTGGTAGTGCCGATGAGGCTCACCATAACTAGCCAACAACTCTGAATAGACTCGGCTTCCTGTGCCCGACGCACCTATGCCCCGCCAGGCTCGAGTCCATGACAGAAGCAGATCGCTCATACATGCTGCCTAACGTCCGCGATGACGCGCGCACAAAAGCGCGCAGCGCTTTCTTGCGTCGCGGTCGATCGTACGGTTATGCGACGATCTTGTCATATTCAGCATGGGTTCCGATCCAGAACCAGTAAACCCCACCATCGACTTCAGTTGCAAGGGCCCGATAATGAGCGCCCACGCGTACAGACCAGAGTTCGTCGATTTTCTTGAAATGGAGAGAGGGATGCCGGGCATCTGATTTCAGAAGTTCGTAGTTCTTGTCGGCAAGATCGCGGACATCGGGCGGTAGCGCTTCATATAGCGCCCAAAACTTCGGCGACGCGAAATGCTTCAAATCTCTCGTGCCTTGCCGGCCTGATAATCCGCGCGGGCTTCTGCAACGAGCCCGTTTAGTTTTCCAGTCTTCGAATCAGCATCGATCTGCTTATCCCAGAGCAGGTGGTCAAATTCGATAAACCAGGCACGAAATTTCGAAAGCTCTTCGGTCGGAAGATTCTTGATCTTGAATTCAAGTTCTTCGAGGTCACTCATGATTCATCACCATTTAGATGATTCAATAATCGCGATTCTACGCCAGTGCTTCTTTGGCGCATAACGTGTATTGGTTGAAAGTTTGGTTGAAAGTCTGGTTGACGATTTCGTTGACAACATATCTGCCCATTTAGTCGACCACAGCTGTCCCAAACCCCACGCACATCCATACGTTACGCCGGCCGGGACCCTGACGCAATTGAACTTGACATGCGCGTGACATAGCCGATCCACGTGGTCTCGACGACGTTCACTCCGCTTTCAGCCCCGCTGCCTTGATTACACGCGTCCACTTTGCGATTTCGGTCTTGATGTATTCGGCGAACTGCTCGGGCGAATTGCCGGCGGGCTCGTAGCCCTGCTCGCTCAGTTGCCTGCGCACCTCGGGCTGATTGACGACGCGCACGAGTTCGGTATTGAGTCTTGTGATGATTTCACGCGGCGTGCCTGCAGGCGCCAGCACGCCCTGCCATGCCGTTGCCTCGTAACCGGCCAGCCCGCTTTCTGCGACCGTGGGAATTGCGGGCGCCGCCGCCGAACGCTTGAGACTCGTCACCGCCAGCGCGTGTAATTTTCCCGACTTCACCAGCGGCATCGCCGGCGCGATGGTCGAACACATCAGCACTACCCTGCCGCCGAGCAGATCGATCAGCGCCGGCGGGCTGCCTTTATATGGAATATGGACGATATCGATGTGCGCGAGCGACTTCAGCAGTTCGCCCGCGAGATGCTGCGACGAGCCAGTGCCCGACGACGAATAATTGATTTCGCCCGGCCGCGTTTTGGCCAGCGCGATCAGCTCGCGCATGTTTCTGGCTGGCAGCGACGGGTGCACGATCCACAGGTTCGGCGACTGCGACAGCAGTGTTATAGGCGCGAAATCTCGAACCGCATCGAACGGCATTTTCACCGAAAGCGCGGGATTGGTTGCCAGCGAGGTCGCGACCTGCAGCAGCGTGTAACCGTCCGGAGCAGCACGTGCGGCGATTTCTGTTCCAATATTTCCGGTCGCGCCGGGACGATTGTCGACGACGACTTGCTGGCCCAGGCTTTCGGAAAGTTTCTGCGTGACCAGGCGCGCGAGCGTGTCGGACGAGCCCCCCGCGCCCTGCGGCACGATGTAGCGTATCGAGCGCCCGGGATATTCCGCCGCGCCCGCCGTCGAAACCGCCGCGCACAACCCGAGCACCGCAACTGCCAGCCGGATATTCATTGACTTCCCTTCAACGTGCCGGCGACCCTCTCGCGCGACACACGACACCTGAACGGAGACTACTGCAACGACCTGCTGACTTCAACGCGGCGCTCAATGTGCGGTCCAGCCGCCGTCGATGGGCATGACGGCGCCGGTGATTGACGCCGCAGCTTCGCTGGCAAGGTAGGAAGCCAGTGCGGCAACCTGTGCAACCGTCACGAACTGCTTGGTCGGTTGCGCCGCCAGCAGCACGTCGCTGACCACCTGCGCTTCGGTGATGCCGCGCGCCTTGGCGGTATCGGGTATCTGTTTTTCGACTAACGGCGTCAGCACGTAACCGGGGCAGATGGCGTTGACGGTGATGCCCGCCTGCGCCACTTCGAGTGCGACGGTTTTCGTCAGACCGGCAATGCCATGCTTCGACGCCACGTACGCAGACTTGAACGGTGACGCCACCAGCGCATGCGCCGATGCGATGTTGATGATGCGGCCCCACTTGCGCTGCTTCATCGCCGGCAGCGCGTGGCGTATGGTATGAAACGCGGCGACCAGATTGATCGCGATGATCGCATTCCATTTGTCGACTGGAAATTCATCGATGGGTGCCACGTGTTGGATGCCGGCGTTGTTGACGAGAATATCGACCGCGCCGAAATCCGTGATTGCCTGCTCCATCATCAGCTGGATCGCCTCCGGCTTGCTCATGTCGGCGTCGCTGTAGCGCACCGTGACGCCATAATCGCCCGCAATCTTTGCGCGCAATGCCTCGATATCTGCCGGCGGCCCCATGCCATTCAAGACGATGTTCGCGCCTGCCGCGGCAAAAGCTTCGGCGATGCCCTGGCCGATGCCGCTGGTCGAGCCGGTGATCAGCGCGGTTTTACCCTTTACCACGGTTTGGGCGCGGGGACGGCGCAGGGACCGGTGGTTTCGATGGACGTGAAATCGGCGGGGCCCACGACTTCCAGATATTCCATGTCGGGCGAATAGTCGAACAGGTAATGCACTATGCCGGGACGCTGGTGCACGCAATCGCCCGCCGCCACCAGCGTTTCCTTGTCTTCGTACATGAACTTCGCCCAGCCTTTGAGCATGAGCACGATATGGAATTCGGCGCCGTGATAATGCCAGCCCGTGCCTTTTTCCGGCGCCTGATTCGCGATCACGAGCTGCGCGAGCACCTTGCCGCGCGTCGCCTCGGCGATGCCGAGATCGCGGTATTTGAAGAAGTCGCGCAAGCCCTCGCTGCGAAATTCGGTGTCGCCCGGCTTGACGTGCGAAAAAATCATCTGCGTCTTATCCAGCATGGCAGCCTCCCTGAAGTTGGCAAAAGTAGCAACGTGCCGCGAGCTCAAGCGTTTTCACGCACCGTACGCAAATGACCAGTCGTTAGTCGTGCACGTGGATGAACTCGCGCAGGTGCGGATAGATCTGGTTGTCCCAGCGCCGCCCGTTGAAGACACCGTAGTGACCGACGCCGGGCTGCATGTGGTGTTCTTTCATGTATTGGCGGATGCCGGTGCACATATCCTGCGCGGCGAGCGTCTGGCCGACTGCGCAGATATCGTCTTTCTCGCCTTCGATCGTCAGCAACGCGGTGCGCCGTATCGCGCCCGGCTCGATGAGACGTCCGCGCCACTTCAGCCTGCCGCGCGGCAGCAGGTGCTCCTGGAACACCGCGGCTATCGTCTGCAGGTAGAACTCGGCGGGCAGATCCATCATTGCGAAATATTCATGATAGAAAGTGAGGATGGGCTCGGCCTTCTCGATGTCCCCGCTCGCGAGGTGCGCGTAGAGATCGGTAAACGCTTTCGCGTGGCGGTCGGGATTCATGCTCATGAACGCCGCGAGCTGGATAAAACCCGGATACACGCGGCGCAGCCAGCCCGGATAACGCACGGGCACGGTGTCGATCAGGTTGCGCTCGAACCAGCCGATGGACTTGCTCATGGCCAAGTCGTTGACCTTGGTCGGATTGACGCGCGTATCCATCGGCCCCGCCATCAGCGTCAT
This sequence comes from Burkholderiales bacterium, assembly GCA_039928535.1. GTDB lineage: Bacteria > Pseudomonadota > Gammaproteobacteria > Burkholderiales > SG8-41 > PALSA-1004. The sequence goes on along the minus strand of JBDSSV010000378.1, from coordinate 2,850 downwards.
GGTCGCCGGCTGCGCGGGATTGCCGTCGGCGGCCATCAGCGCGACCGCCGCCAGCGCAGCCACCGTCGGCTGGCAAACCGCAACCAGATGGGCGCCGGGCCCGAGAAATTGCAGGAAACGCATGACATGCTCAGTGAAATCGTCGAGGTCGAACTCGCCTTGCAGCAGCGGCACGTCGCGCACGTTGAGCCAGTCGGTGAGATAGACATCGTGATCGCGCAGCAGTGTATGCACCGTGCCGCGCAGCAGTGTGGTGAAGTGGCCGGACATGGGCGCCACCAGCAAAACGCGCGGTTGCGCGCCCACGCCGTCTTTTTTGAAATGCAGGAGCTTGCAGAACGGCGTCGCATCGACGAATTCCTCGCTGACGGCGACTTCGCGCCCGGCGGACCGCACCATTTCGATGCCGAAATCGGGACGTTCGTGCGTCAGGCGCACCAAAGCGAGCAGTTCATTAGCCGCCGTCACGCGGCGCATCGACATGGTGTCGCTGACTGCCGGGTGCGTCCGGTCGCAAGCCGCGACGACCGACCTCGCAATGCCGCGCACCGGCGTCATACCGTCCGCATAAGACTGATAGGCTTGATAAATCAATCGACCATCCCGCTTTTAATCAACAAGTACACGCCATGCGGGCACGCAATATGCATGCCAAAGGTCGAAGTAACGCCGTATACCAACCCGCACCCGAGAGGACCTGATTCATGGCCATGGCCACGCTCACCATCAGCAGCAAGAACTATTCATCGTGGTCGTTACGCGGGTGGCTGCTGACAAAATTCTCGGGATTGCCGTTCAAGGAAAACCCGATACCGACCGACGATGTCGCTGCGCGCGCCGAGATACTTCTGCTGGCGCCTTCGATACTGGTGCCCTGCCTCAATCACGATGGCAATACGGTGTGGGACACGCTGGCCATCGCAGAATATCTGAACGAAATTTGCCCCGACGCGGGCATGTTTCCAAAGGACCGCAGCAAGCGCGCGCGCTGCCGCTCGATATGCGGCGAGATGCATTCCGGCTTCAGCGCGCTGCGCTCCGCGCTGCCGATGAATCTAAAGGCGCATTTTCCCAAATTCAAAGTTTGGTCGCGCGCGCAGGCCGACATCGAGCGCATCACAACGATCTGGAGCGAATCCCTCGCGGCGAGCGGCGGGCCTTATCTCTTCGGCAAGAAATTGTGCACGGCCGACCTGATGTACGCGCCGGTGGCAACGCGCTTTTTGACCTACGACGTGCGGCTAGACACGAGGCCCGCGGCGTACTGCGAACGCATTATCGCGCTGCCCGAAATGCAGGAGTGGATAGGCGCCGCCAGGCTAGAGCCCGACGACATCGACGAGCTCGAAGCGGAGTTCTGATTGAATCGGGTGATTGCGCGATTAAAGGCCTGATCACTTAGTCGCTAAATCACCGGCCCTTTCGGCTCCTACTGCTCCGGCTTCGCGCCTGACGCCTTGATGATCTTGCCCATCTTCGCGACTTCCGAACGCACGTGCTTCGAGAATTCGGCGGGCGTCGCTGTCTGCGCTTCTATGCCCTGCTTGAAAAGCTGGTCCCTGGTTTCAGGCCTCGACAGCGACTTGACGATGGTCTCGTTGAGCTTGGTGATGATTTCTTTCGGCACTTTGGCCGGCGCATGCAGCCCGTACCAGGTATCAAACACATAGCCGGTCACGCCGGCTTCGTTCAACGTCGGCAAGTCGGGGAGAAACGCGGAGCGCTTCGCGCCGGTAGTTGCCAGCGCGACCACGCGCTTCGAGTTGATGAAAGGCACCGTGCCGGGCAGTGCCGATATCATTACCTGCACTTGGCCCGCCACGACGTCGGTCAGACCGGGCGCCGTGCCTTTATAGGGAATATGCACGAGCTGCGTTCCCGTTTCGAGCTTGAAATATTCCATCGCCAGATGCGCCGTGCCGCCGGCGCCGGTGCTCGCGTAATTGAGTCCGCCCGGCTTCGCTTTGACGAGCGTGATGAGCTCTTTCACGCTGCGCGCCGGCACCGTCGGGTTCACGACCAGGGTGTTGGTCGTCGCGCCTATCATCGCGACCTGTGCAAAGTCGCGCACCGTGTCGTACGGCAGCTTCGGATAAAGGGTCTGATTGATGGCAATCGCGTTGTGCACCACCAGCAGCGTGTAGCCATCGGGCGCGCTCTTGGCGACGATTTCGGTGCCAATGGTGCTACCGGCGCCGGCGCGATTGTCGACCACCGCCGATTCGCTGAACGCCTCGGTCAGGCGCTGCGCGACAAAGCGCGCGGCGATATCGTTGCCGCCGCCGGGCGCGAATGGCACCACGAGGCGTATCGTCTTCGACGGATAATTGTCTGCCGCCGGCGCGGCTGCCGCCAGGGCGAGCAATGCCGCGGCGCAGAATAAACGTTCAGGCATTACGACTCCTTCATTATGTCCTGCGCGGAATGCTCGGACTGACATGTTAGTATATGGTTTGAAGCACAGGTTCAATTCGTCCGGGTCGTCCCCATGAAAAATCTCACACGTTTTCGGCAATTCATCGGCGATTTTACGCGGTTGATCGAGCAGTCGGGGAGCGACGAGCCCGCGATGTTCGAGCACGGCGGCAAACTCCTCGCAGCGTTGGTTGGCACCGATGACTGGCTGCCTGACAGCTGCGCCGCGCCGCATGCGGAACATTACCAGCAGTACCTGCTGCATTGCGATCCGCTCGAGCGTTTCTCCGTCGCGAGCTTTGTCTGGGGGCCGGGCCAGAAGACGCCGGTGCACGATCACACCGTGTGGGGCATGGTCGGCGTGATGCGGGGCGCGGAGTTATGCGAGGACTATGGCCTCGACGGCGGCAAGCTCGCGCCGGGCGCGAGCCACCG
>JBDSSV010000377.1:0-2864 GCA_039928535.1 Burkholderiales bacterium | reverse complement strand
CACGTATTCGCGCGCCAGGCTGTAGCAATATCGACCGGAGGCAAGCGAACGCGATGCGTTGCCTATACGCTCGGCATTGAAACCGCTGATCTGTTTTTTGAAGCCGCCCGCCGGCAGCAGCACATCCTCCGGCGGCACGTATACGTTGTCGAAATACAGCGGCGCCCATTCATTTTCCGACATGAACTTCGACGGCCTGGCCACGGTAAATCCCTTGGCGCCCTTCCTGATCATCACCGAGCCAATGCCGCCGACACCCGGCCCGTAGCGCACATACACCAGATACATGTCGGCGTGCGGATTGGGGAATACTTTGGTTCCCGACACCCGAAAGCCGTCGCCGTCGGCAACCGCGGTCGTCGTGAGATCCGTCGTGGCCGAACCGGCGTCAGGCTCGGTCATGGCGACGGCGATTACCTCGTCGCCGCGCAGCAGCGGCCGCAGATATCTTTTCTTCTGGTCGGCGTTCGCAAACTGCGCGAGCACGCGGATCGCGCCGAAATTGCCTTCCTGTATAACGTCGGCGCTACGCGGGCAGTAGACCGCGATCTGCTCGATCGCCAGCACCGCATCCATCAGCGTGCCACCCGCGCCGCCGTCCTCCTCGGGCAACAGAATGCCGAGCAGGCCGGCCGCCGCCATCTTGCGCGCGACCTCATGCGGAAATTGGGCCGAGTGCGCGCGCGCCAAAGCGCCGTCGGCGAGCTCCTTGCGCGCGAACGACGCGACAGAATCGCGAAACATGATTTGCTCTGCGGAGAGTGCGAAATCCATGTGCTGCCTTGTGATGTGTGAAGCCGGAGATTTTCTCGCTTACAATGCGAGACTGTAGCCTATATGGAAAAATCCTTCATGCGAACCGCCATCTCGCGCGCGCGACGGTTGACAATTTTTTTATCCTGCGCGGCACTGCCAACGCTCGCACACGGCGCTTATCCCGACAAGCCGATACGCATCATCGTGCCGTTCGCACCGGGCGGCAACATCGATATCACCGCGCGCACGATAGCTCCCGGCCTCACCGAATTTCTCGGCCAATCTGTCGTCGTCGACAACCGCGGCGGCGCCGGCGGCAAGGCCGGCACGGAGCTCGCCGCGAAGGCAACGCCGGATGGCTACACCTTGCTGCTCGGCTCAAGTGGTGCGCTCACCATGTCGCCGGCGTTTTACAAGGTCGGCTACGATCCGATCAAGGATTTTGTCCCGACTTCGTTGGTCTCTATCGTGCCGATCGTATTGAGCGTGCACCCGTCATTGCCCGTGCAAAACGTCAAAGAATTGATCGAGCTGGCGCGTAAACGCAACGGCAATTTGACCATGGCTTCGGCGGGACCCGGCAGCACGACACATCTGACCGGCGAACTTTTTCAATTAAATAACGGTATCAAGTTCATTCATATTCCGTATAAGGGCAGCGGTCAGGCGCTCATCGACGTCATAGGCGGGCAAGTGGATCTGATCTTCGATCAAATAAGCAGCTCCAGTCCTCTGATCAAGGCCGGCAAGCTCAAACCACTCGCGATTGCCATCGCGAAGCGCTCCGCGTCGATACCGTCAGTGCCCACCATGGCGGAAGCCGGTGTGCCCGCATTCGAAGCTTCCACCTATACCGGCGTAGTACTGCCCGCCGCCGTGCCGAAGGAAATCGTGCGCAAGGTTTACGCGGCGCTGATCAAAACGCTGGCGCTGCCCTCGACGCGCGACAGCTTCGAGCGGCTGGGCGCCGAAGTCATTTCAAGCACACCCGAGGAATTTTCACGCCGGCTGGACGCAGGCCTCGCGCAATGGAAACGCGTGCAGGAAAAAACCAAAATAGAGTTGGAGTAAATGAAACAGACCCTGTGCAAACTGCTATGCGGTGCCTGCTGCCTGGCAGCGCCTGCCCTGCATGCAGCGGACGCGGCATTCCCGACCAAGCCTGTGCGCATCATCGTGCCGTTTGCGCCGGGCGGCCCCACCGATATCGTTGCGCGTACTGTTAGCCAGCAACTGACTCAGTTGTTCGGGCAGGCAGTCGTCGTCGACAACCGTCCCGGCGCGGGCGGCGTAGTTGGCGCCGACCTGGCGGCGAAAAGCGCTCCGGACGGCTATACGCTGCTTCTATGCAGCACGGGCGCCATGGCGATCAACCCGGGCCTGCTCTCGAAAATGCCCTACGATTCGGTGCGCGATTTCGCGCCGATCACGCTGGTAGTGACGATCCCCTATTTGCTGCTCGTGAATCCTGGGTTTGCGGCGCAGTCTGTCAAGGATCTCCTCGCGCTTGCCAAGGCCAAACCAGGTCAGCTCAATTACGGCTCGGCCGGTATCGGCACCACTTCGCACCTCGCCATGGAATTGTTCAGATCGATGGCGGGCATCAGCGTCGTCCACGTTGCCTATAAAGGCAGTTCACCTGCCGCAACCGATCTTGTCGGCGGGCAATTGCAGCTGATGTTCGATGCGCCGCCTTCCGCGCTGCCGTTCGTGCGCGGCGGCAAGCTGCGCGCGCTCGGCATCTCGACGCTGCGCAGGACGCCGCTGCTGCCCGACATGCCGACGATCAACGAAGCCGGCGTACCCGGATACGAAGTGCTGACATGGTCGGGCATTTGCGCGCCGGCCCGCACGCCGCAAGCCATCGTCGCGCGCCTGAACGAAGCAATCGTCAAGGGCATTACCAGTAATGAGACACGCGGGCGTTTCGCCGCGATCGGCGCCGACGTCGTCGCCAATTCGCCGGATGACTACCGCAAATTTATTGCCGCCGAACTGGCGAAGTGGTCACGCGTCATCAAAGAAGCTGGCGTAGTTGCGCACTAGACGCTGACCCGCGCGTCATTCCGGCTTCGCGCCCGAATCCTTCACGACCTTCGCCCATTTGG
>JBDSSV010000376.1:0-2882 GCA_039928535.1 Burkholderiales bacterium | reverse complement strand
TCATCGAATCCGGCGACTTGGTTTCGTAATTCATCATTGCCAGGATCTCGGCATGAGCAAATGCCGGCAGCAGCGCCAGCGCAACGACGGTTCCCGTAAAATACTTTTTCTCGAGTTTCATGGCGGACCTCCTCTGGAATGCTCGCATTGGGATAACGACCGACACACTGGGCGTAAGATACTCCGCTTCACGCACAACGATGTCAATATGGCAAATACATACGGGTGGACTGTCGCGCGGCAATGATGGGCCGATATCCGCCATGATCCGGACCCTCGCGGCACCTCCCGCGTATCGCAACAATCTTTTCGCCGTTGCGGCGTTGGCGATCGCGTCGCTGTTCGCCGGTGCCGCGCACGCGCACGGCTTCGGCCAGCGCTACGACCTGCCCGTACCGCTGTGGCTCTACTTGAGCGGCGCCGGCGCCGCGGTCGCGGTGTCGTTCGTCGTCATGGCGTTCTTTGGCCGCCAGCGGACGCGAGTGCAGGACTACCCGCGGTTTAATCTGTTGCAGTGGCGCATCGCGCGCGTTTTCGCTCATCCCGCCGCGCTCGCCGCGAGCCGCGCGCTCGCCATGATGGTGTTCGTCGTCGTGCTCGTTGCGGGCTTCTGCGGCAACCAGACACCCGTCAAGAATATCGCCCCGCTCATGGTGTGGGCGATCTGGTGGGTAGGCATGGCTTATATCTCCGCCCTGCTCGGTGACCTGTGGGCGCTGGTCAATCCGGTGAACACCGCTTACGCATGGGCGGAAAGCAAATACTGCCGGCTTAGTCGTAGTTCGTCGCTCTCGCTTGAACTGCGTTATCCGCCGTGGCTCGGCAAATGGCCGGCGGTCACTTTATTGTTAGCCTTCGCGTGGAGCGAGCTCATCTGGGAGCAATCCGACGTGCCCGCTTATGTCGCCGCCACGCTACTTGTGTACTGCGCGATCACCTGGTCGGGCATGTTCCTCTACGGCCGCGGCGTATGGCTGCGCAATGGCGACGCATTTACGCTGGTGTTCGGACTGCTCGCCCGGTTCGCCCCGCTTGAAGCGCGTCACCCGGCAGCAGGGCGGGAATTGAACCTGCGGCCATACGCGATCGGACTGCTGACCGACGAGCCGGTCGCGCCGTCGACGCTGGCGCTGGTCATGCTGATGCTCGCAACCGTGAGCTTCGACGGGTTCATGGAAACGCCGCCATGGGCGAGCCTCGTCGACGGGCTCGGCGGCTGGTTGTCGGCGACTGCGCCCGCGCTCACTGCCGACACCCTGCGCGCCGTCGTCAATACGCTCGGGCTCTTCGCCGCGTGGATGCTGTTCTCGCTGATCTACTTTGCCTGCGCATGGGCGATGACGCGCAAGGCCGGGCCGTCACAAAAAAATACGCCGACAACGAGAACTGCTTGCCTGTTCGTGCTGACGCTGGTCCCTATTGCCATCGCTTATCACCTCGCGCACTACCTGTCATTCCTGCTGATGGCATGCCAATACATGATTCCGCTGCTGTCCGATCCGTTCGGATTGGGCTGGGATCTTTTCGGCACCACGCTCTACCTGGTAAAAATCGGCATCGTCGATGCGCAATTCATCTGGTACGCGTCGGTCGCCGCCATCGTGGCCGGACACATCGCCGCCGTCTATCTCGCTCACGCGATGGCAATGCGCGTCTACGCCGACAGGCGCGCAGCGTTGCGCAGCCAGTATCCGATGCTCGCGCTCATGATCGGCTACACCATGGTCAGCTTGTGGATCATCGCGCAACCCATCGTGACGAGCCGCTTCGGCTGACCTTGCATGCCGCAGCAGGATCCTTTGCAGCACTCTGATCAACCGTCACGCCCGCGCGCGCGGCTTGACGAACAGGAACTGCGCGTCGCCGATGACGCGCTCTTCGAAGCCGGCCTCGCAATAGCAGAGGTAAAACTCCCACATGCGTACGAACTCGTCCGTATAGCCGAGTCCGCGCACGCGGTCGAGATTGGCGAACAGGTTTTCCCGCCAGCGCGCGAGCGTGACGGCATAGTCGGGCCCGATGTCGTCGAGATGCACGAGCCGCAGGTCGGTGACGCGTGCGATGGCATCGGTGATTGCAGCAACCGACGGAATGCAGCTGCCCGGAAAGATATGGCGCTTGATGAAATCGACTGAATCGCGCGCCGCCGCGTAGCGCTGGTCCGCGATGGTAATGGCCTGCAACAGCATCGCGCCGTCAGGTTTCAGCAGGTCGCTGCATTTACGGAAGTACGTATCGTAGTACTGGTGTCCCACCGCCTCGATCATTTCGATCGACACCAGCTTGTCGTACGTACCGCCGAGGTTGCGGTAATCCTCTTTGAGCAGCGTAATGCGGCCGGCCAGTCCCGCGGCGGCAAAGCGCTCGCGCGCGAGGTCGTGCTGCTCGCCGGATATTGTGGTGGTCGTCACGCGACAGCCGTAGCGGCCGGCGGCATGCAGCGCAAAACCGCCCCAACCCGTACCTATCTCGATGACGTGGTCGTCCGGCTTGAGCTGAAGCCGGCGGCAAATGCGGTCGAGCTTGGCGACCGATGCCTGCTCGAGCGTCATCTCCGGGCGTTCGAACACGGCGCTCGAATACATCATCGTCGGATCGAGAAAAGTGCGGAAGAAGTCGTTGCCGAGATCGTAATGTGCCGCGATGTTGCGGCGGCTGCCGCTGTGCGTATTGCGCGCTGTCCAGTGCAGCGCCTTCTGCAGCGGCGCAATAAAGCGCGCAAGTCCCGTCTCCAGTCCGTCCATCACCGCGCAATTCTGCAGCAGGATGCGCATCAGCGCAGTCAGGTCATCCACGCTCCAATAACCCTGCATATAGGCTTCGCCCGCGCCGATCGAGCCGGCGAATGCGACTTCGCTATAGAAGCGCGGATCGTGGACGCG
>JBDSSV010000375.1:0-6703 GCA_039928535.1 Burkholderiales bacterium | reverse complement strand
GTGTTCAAGTCCAGCGACGGCGCCGCCGCCGTCTCCATCATGACGTGGGGATTCTGGACTTTCGCGAATTTCACAGCCGCGTTGTACGGCTGGTTTGCGATCCACGATACCGGCTTCACCGCGATTTTCATCGGCAACTTCGTCTGCACCGGCACCGTGACGGCAATCGCGTGCGTCAAACGGTTGAACTTCAAGCTGGACGGCGGCCCGCGGTTGAATCATCGCGCGCGGGTTTGACCGGGCCCGCGAACTATCCCAGAATCGCAGCAGACCTGCGCGCGTTGTCGCGGGACGTCATCGATAACGGAGTCCCGCCATGCATGATTTTACCGTGCGCCTGCGCGCAGCCCTGACAGCCGTCCTGGCTTTGACCGCCTTCACCGCACACGCCGAATATCCCGAGCGCCCGATCCGCCTCATCATTCCGTCCGCGGCCGGCGGCTCGCCCGACGTTGTGACACGCATACTCGCACTCGAGCTGGTCAAGCAACTGGGCCAGCAGATCGTGATAGACAACCGGCCCGGCGCTTCGTACACCATCGGCACCGAGATGATCGTGCGCGCCAATCCCGACGGTTATACGATGGGCTATGCCAACGTGGTGTCGCTCGCCATCAACAAGTCCCTGCTGCCCAAAGCACAGCAGCCGTACGATCCCGACAAGGATCTCGTCATCGTCGGCCAATTTCTGTCGACTTACAACATGCTCGCGGTGACCAACGCGCTGCCAGTGAAATCGGTCAAAGAATTGATCGATTACGCGCGGCAGAATCCGGGCAAGTTAACGAATGCGTCGGGCGGCAACGGCACCACCGGCCATCTGGGCGGCGAGCTCTTCAAGATCATGACCAGTACTCAGATAGTGCACGTGCCCTATAAGGGCAGCCCGCAGGGCATCTCGGACCTGATCGGCGGCCAGGTGCAGCTGATGTTCGACAACCTGACTTCGATTTCGCCGCACGTGAGATCGGGCAAGGTGCGCGGCCTCGGCGTTAGCAGTCTGAAGCGCTCGCCGATTTTTCCCGACATCCCGACGATCGCGGAAGCCGGCGTTCCCGGTTACGAAACCAATGCGTGGGGCGGACTGGTGGTGCCGGTCGGCACGCCGCACGCGGTCGTCACGCGACTCAACGGCGAAATCAACAAGGCGCTGCAAACCACCGCGTTGAAAGAGCGCTATGCCGCCATCCAGGCCGAGCCCGTCGGCGGCACGCCCGAGGCGTTTGCCGCTTTCGTCAAAAAAGAAACCGTGAAGTGGGCCGACGTCGTGAGGAAATCCGGCGCCAAGCTGGATTAATAAGGAATCACGATGGCCGGTACTGAACACTACGACCTCATAGTCCGCAACGCGACCATCATCGACGGCACGCGCGCGCCGCGTTTTCAGGGCGAGATTGGCGTGCGCGGTGACCGCATAGTCAAAATCGGTGAACTGGACAAGGCGACCGCCGACACCGAAATCGACGCATCGGGCATGATCGCAGCGCCCGGCTTCATCGATGCACATACCCACGACGACCGCATGCTTCTGTCGAACCCGGACATGGCGCCGAAAGCGAGCCAGGGCGTGACGACCGTCGTGACTGGCAATTGCGGCATCAGCCTCGCGCATTCGCCGGCCAACGGCGCATCGACTCCGCCGCTCGACCTGCTAGACGGCAGCGGTGACTGGTTTAAATTCCCGAGCTTTCGCGCTTACCGCGAAGAACTCGCGGCCAAGCCTGCTGCCATCAACGCGACCTGTCTCGTCGGCCACACGACTTTCCGGGTGGCGACGATGGACCGGCTGGACCGCGCGGCAACACCTGCCGAGATGGCGAAAATGCGCGCGATGGCGCAGGAGTCGCTTGCTTCCGGCGCGATCGGCGTTTCCACCGGCACCGCCTATCCGCCGGCCGCCTGCGCGCCGACCGAGGAAATCATCGAGATCTGCCGCCCGCTGACCGAGTTCAACGGGCTCTACGTCACGCACATGCGCAACGAAGACGACCAGGTCACCGAATCGATTGACGAGACCTGCCTGATCGGCCGCACGCTGGCGGTGCCGGTCGTCATCTCGCATCACAAGACGGTCGGCACCAAAAACCACGGCCGTTCCGTCGAGACGCTGAAACAGATCGCAGCACTGATGCAAAAGCAGCCGATGGGGCTCGACTGCTACCCGTATATCGCGTCATCGACCGTGCTGCGCTACGACCGGCTTGAGCAGTCGTCGCGCATCATTGTGACATGGTCGAAGCCGCATCCGGAGTTCGCGGGCGTCGACCTCGACGAAGTCGCGCGCCGGCTCAAGATGACGCAGGCCGAAGCGGTCGAGAAAATAAAACCCGCGGGCGCGATCTATTTCATGCTCGACGAAAAAGACGTGCAGCGCATCCTCGCGTTCGACGAGACCATGATCGGCTCCGACGGGTTACCGCACGACACCAAGCCGCATCCGCGCCTGTGGGGCACCTTTCCGCGCGTGCTCGGCCATTACTCGCGCGAGCTGAAGCTTTTCCCGCTGGAAACCGCCGTCTACAAGATGACCGGGTTGACAGCGGGGAAGTTCGGGCTGAAAGACCGCGGCGTGTTGCGCGCGGGCGCCCATGCCGACATCACGCTGTTTGATGCCGACACTATTATCGACGCAGCCGATTTCGCGCATTCGACGCGGCCCGCTCGCGGGATCGCTAGCGTCATTGTCAACGGCGCGACGATCTGGCGTGACGGCAAACCGACCGGCGCGCGGCCGGGCCGCGTGCTGTTGCGCAACGGCTGAATCGCGAGCAACGAGCGCGGTAGAGCGGCGGCGAACAGCGTCATTCGCTGTCGTGCGTCACCGACAATCCGTTCCGTTGCAAAACAATGCATTGTCGCAAGGCGCCGCGATGGCGTCGTGATACCACGACAAATACGCCCGCATGCGCAAACGCGCTTAGCGTCTATTTTCCCCTTGTAGATTGAATATTTGGCGCGTTGCGGCCAGTCGGGCACGCAAGTTGCAATCGCCAGCCCGCATCGCGGCGTCTCAGGGCATGACAGCCGCGACCGCCGATTCTTAATTTCATATTTTGGGAGAAGTTCATGTTACAGCGCGATAGTTTTTTCGCCCGCACGCCGCAACAAAAAACGCCGGATGTCGTCGACAAAGTCGCCGCTGCCGCCGTGAATCCGGTCACCGCTGCCGCCGTGCGCCCGGCAGCAACCGGCACGCCGACTGCCATCGAGGAAGCACGCAAAGCGCCCAAGCCCGCCGCCCCGGGCAAGGAGGGCGAGGCCGGCAGCCAGTTGATCGTCGGTCCCAACATCAAGCTGAAAGGCGTCGAGATCACGGACTGCGACACGCTGATCGTGGAGGGGCACATCGAGGCAACAATCGACAGCCGCATGATACAAATCTCCCAGATCGGCACGTTCTCCGGTACGGCGGGCATCGACATCGCCGAGATCCACGGCGGTTTCACGGGCGAGCTAACAGTCAGGAAATGCCTGACCATTCACGCCACCGGCCAGGTGTCCGGCAAGATCCGCTATGGCAAGCTCGTGATCGAGGAAGGCGGCGAAATCAGCGGCGACATCAAGCGCATCTCGGATGACGAAAGATCGCTGCACGTGCAGCATCTCGCGACAGCAGTACGTCCCGGCGCGGTGCCTGTGATCAATTAAGAGAGACGCAACCAGGCACGAGCGGCGGTCGACCCCGCCGCTCTTTTGACGCGCCTAGAAATAATGTTGAGCGAGCCACCACGCGACGGCCGCCACGAACGCCGAGCACGGGATTGTGAATAGCCACGCCCACACGATATTGCCCGCGACGCCCCAGCGCACGGCGGACAGCCGCTGCACTGAACCGACGCCGATGATGGCGCCGGTTATGGTGTGCGTGGTCGACACCGGTATGCCGAGGCTCGTCGCGATAAAGAGCGTCGCCGCGCCGCTGGCTGACGCGCAGAAGCCGCTCACCGGTTTCAATTTTGTAATGCGCATGCCCATCGTCTTGACGATGCGCCAGCCGCCGAACAATGTGCCGAGTCCCATCGCCGTCTGGCACGCCAGCACCACCCACAGCGGCAAGGGGTCGTCGACGCCTGTCACGCTGGCCGCGATCAGCAGCATCCAGATGATGCCCATCGTTTTCTGCGCGTCGTTGCTGCCGTGCCCCATGCTGTAGAGCGCCGCCGACACGAACTGCAGCTTGTTGAAGAAGCGGTCGACGCGGCGCGGCGTCGAGCGCATCCAGATCCACGAGACCATGATCATCAGCGTGGCGGCCAGCATGAAGCCGAACATCGGCGACAACACGATCGCCGCGGCGGTCTTCAGGAACCCGGCCGCTACCAGCGTGTGCACGCCGCCTTTGGCGACCGCTGCGCCGGCAAGGCCGCCGATCAATGCATGCGACGAGCTCGACGGGATGCCGTAGTACCAGGTGACGACGTTCCAGAAAATCGCGCCGGTCAGCGCGCCGAACACGACATGATGATCCACGATCAGCGGATCGATGATGCCCTTGCCCACCGTTCCCGCAACGTGCAGCCCGAAAAACAGGAACGCGACGAAATTGAAAAACGCCGCCCACACGATTGCATATTGCGGCCGCATGGCGCCGGTCGACACGATAGTGGCGATCGAGTTCGCGGCATCGTGAAAACCGTTCATGAAATCGAACAGGAGCGCGACTACGATCAGCAGCACCAGTATTTCGACGCTCATGCCATGCGCTCCATCGGCCCTGCCCCGTCCGCCACGCTCATGAGTTTTCGATCACGATGCCCTGAAGGATGTTCGCCACGTCCTCGCAGCGGTCGGTCACGGTCTCGAGATGCTCGTAGACCGTGCGCAGCTTGATCAGCTCGCGCACGTCCGGCTCGTCACGGAAGAGCCGCGCAATCGCGCCGCGCATCACATGATCGGCTTCCGATTCGAGCTTGTCGATGTCGTTGCAGATCGCCATGATCTCGGCCGCGTTATCCATGCTCGACAACAAGCCGACGGCGGCCTGTACTTTCTCGCAGCACAGCACGCAGATGTCGGCGAGTTTCTTCGCCTCGGGCGTGGGGTCGCGCACGTCATAGAGGAACATGAGCTGGGCCGAATCTTCTATAAGGTCAAGGACATCGTCCATTTTGCTGATCAGCTGGTGGATGTCTTCGCGATCGATGGGCGTGATGAAAGTCTTGTGCACCAGTTCGATCGTGGTTCGTGTGATCTTGTCGGCGCGCTTCTCGATCGATTCGATGTTGTAAGTGCGGCGCTCGAGGTCCTCGCGGTTGGCCATCAGCGCGGCCAGTTCCTGGCTGCCGAGCACGATCTGCGCGGCGTGCTCCTTGAACAAATCGAAAAACTTGCCTTGGCGCGGCATCAGGCGTGCGAACATCATTTCCTCCATTTCAGTGACAAGCGGCCAACGTTCCCGGACAGCGTACGCAGCTTTGAACCGGCGCATCCGGTCAAACCCATCGTCATACGATGCCGGAAGTTCCTTTGTGGCCTGCCGCAGAGAATTCGCGGCAGGCGCCAGTTTATCCGGTTTGGCGGGCGACGGCCGCAATTTCATGCGGGTTATACTCGCGCTACACGCAATTTTTTCGCATCCCCGCGCATCATCCGCTATGAATACCGCACCCCACCGCCGCTGGCTGGATACTTTCCTCGCATGGTATTTCGTCAGCATCTGGGGCTCCGGCTTTCTCGCGTCCAAAATCGGCATGCAATACGCGGCGCCGTTCACTTTCCTGACCGTGCGCTTTCTGTTCGGCATTGCATGCATGGTCCCCATCGTGCTCATCATGCGTCCCGCCTGGCCGGCGTCGCGCGCGGAACTCGGGCATGTGATCGTCGCCGGCCTGCTGATGCATGCCATACATCTGGGTGGCAGCCATTACACGCAATACCTGGGCGTGTCGGCCGGCATCACCGCGGTGTTACTGACGGTCCAGCCGCTGCTCACGGCGTTGATCGCATCGCGCTGGATGGGCGAACGGCTCACGCGCCGGCAGTGGCTGGGCATAGCCGTCGGCTTTGCCGGCGTCGTGCTGGTGGTGTGGCACAAGATCGACATCCGCGAGATGACGATCGGCAGCCTGTGCGCCGTCATCGTGGCGCTGCTCGCCGTCACCGCCGGCACGCTGTATCAGCGCGTGTTCTGCTCGCGCGTGGATCTGCGCGCTTCCACGCTGCTGCAGTTCATTGCCTCCGCCGCGGTTCTGGCCCCGCTTGCGTGGCTGATCGAGGGATTCAAGATCACATGGAGATGGCCGCTCTTCGGCGCCATCGTATTTCTCGTGATATGCGCGTCGATCCTCGCCGTCAGCGCGTTGCATACGCTCATGCGTCATGGCGAAGCAACGCGCGTGACCAGCCTCTTTTATCTGACGCCGGTGTTCGCGGTCGTGCTTGAATTTGCGTTGTTTCAGGTCGTCCCGACCTGGGTTTCCGTGGTCGGCATCGCGATTACTTGCGCCGGCGTCGCGCTGGTCGCCTGGAAACGCGATCAGCCGGCGCCCGAGTAGCTAATAGAACCTGTCTTAAAAGAAATTAACCGCTGATGGACGCCAATGGACGCCGATGAAAACCCAGAACTGGTTAATAGCTGCCATTGAGATATGAACTCATCTGCGTTCATCGGCGGTTACAAATTGATTTTTAGAGCGCCTCTAGTTAGTCGACCGTAGCGCCGGATTCCTTGACGACCTTCGCCCATTTGACGATATCGTCGTGC
>JBDSSV010000374.1:0-3754 GCA_039928535.1 Burkholderiales bacterium | reverse complement strand
CCAGCAGATAGTGATCGACAACCGCGCCGGGGCCGGCGGCCTGGTCGGCATGGAGATCGGCAAGAACAGCGCGCCGGATGGCTACACGCTGGCGGCCGCATCGACGGCGGCCATGTCGATCGCGCCGCATATATACAAGAAACTGCCGTACGATCCGCTCAAGGATTTTGAATTTATTTCGCTGTACGCAGCGACACCCAACGTGCTGGTGGTGAACCCCAACGTGCCGGCAAAACATATGAAGGAATGGCTCGAGTGGGTAAAAAGCAACGGCAACTCGCTAAATATGGCGTCGGCGGGCGCCGGCTCGCAAAGCCATCTGACCGGCGTTGCCTTGTTGACGGATGCCGGCCTGCAGTCGACGCACGTCCCGTATAAAGGCGGCGGCGCATCGGTGGCATCGGTGGTGGCGGGGGAATCGCAATGGACCATAACGCCCGCGCCGGCGGTGATGGGGCTCATCAAAAGCGGACGCCTGCGCGCGCTCGGCCAAAGCCTCCCGCAACGCACTGCACTGCTGCCGGACGTACCGTCGATCAAGGAAACGGTACCCAAATTCAACTATAGCGGCTGGAACGGCTTGCTCGCGCCCAAGGGCACGCCGAAAGCGATCCTCGTCAAGCTGCGCACAGCATTGCTTGAGGTCGCCAAAAAACCGCAGTTCATCGAGCAATTCGCATTGCAAGGGGCGCAGGTCATCACCAGCACGCCTGAGGAATTCCGCGAATTCGTGCGCAAGGAGCTTGCGAGTGCGGGCGAAGTAGTGCGCGCCGCAGGCCTTAAAGTCGAATAGTCCACATCGCAATTTTTCAGGAGAGCATCCGCATGAGCAGCAATCCCGTGCAAGTCGGCATCGTTGGCCTCGGCCGCTGGGCGAACGTACTGACGCGCGCCGCAACCCAATCCGACAAGATCAAGATCGTCGCCGGCTTCAGCCGTTCGGAAGAGAAGCGCAGTGCATTTGCCAAAGCAATGGGCGTGCCTGCCGCGCCGGACATGCAGACGCTGCTCGCGAATCCCGCTATCAAAGGCGTCATCCTTACCGTGCCCAACGAGCAGCATCTGCCGATGGCCGAGATGGTGGCCAAAGCCGGCAAGCATGTGTACACCGAGAAGCCGATTGCCAACACCCTCGCCGACGGCCTGCGGATCGCCGCGCTCGAACAGAAATACGGCGTCAGCGTGACCGTCGGCCACAGTGCACGCCTGATGGCGGGCATTCGCATGATCAAGGAAAAAATCGACGCCGGCGAACTCGGGCGCGTCGCTTTCATCGAGGCAAATTTCTCGAACGAGCGCGCGCTGGAGCTCACGCCGCAGACATGGCGTTGGTACAAAGACCGCGCGCCCGGCGGGCCGCTGTCACAGCTCGCCATCCATCAGTTCGACGTGCTGCACTATCTCGGCGGCGAAATCAGCGAAGTCACCTCGATGGCGTCGAAACTCTCGCCGGTCGGCGCCGAAGTCGACGACCAGTCGATGACCCTGATGAAGTTCACCGACGGCAAGATCGGCTACGTCGGCTCGTGCTGGACTTCACCGGGCATTTTCGCGGTGCGCGTGTTCGGATCCAAAGGCCTCATGCATTATGAAATCGATTTCGGCACTTGGGACACGCCGGACAAGCTCCACACCACTTCGACGCTTTATATCCAGCGCGGCAAGAACGGTTATGGCAAGCGCGAGGACATCAAGCTGCCGCCAAGCGACATGTTCCGCGCCGAACTCGAGATGTTTGCCGAGAGCTGCACGACAGGCAAGGTGCAGGAATTGTCGGCGCACAACGGCAACGTCGCGGTCGCGGTCGTCTACGCTGCCCTTCGCTCGATCGAGCGCAATGGCCAGGCGGTAAAAATATCAGATATCATTGATGAAACAAAAGCAAAAATTTAATTCATTTGCCACAGAGATCACAGAGGACACAGAGAACTGCAAAGACGGATTGTGAATAAATAGAGGCTTCTCTCTGTGAACTCTGTGCCCTCTGTACCCCTCAAGGGGGTATTAAGAAGAATGGCAAACGCCTTTGAACCGATCGTAAGGAATCATCATGCTACCCACCCGCCATTTCATCGACCTCACGCAGCCCGAGGTCGCGCAGCAGTTGAAAAAAAATCCGCTCGTGATCCTGCCCGCCGGCAGTGTCGAGCAGCACGGCCCGCACCTGCCGACCGGCACCGACATTTACGCGAGCCAGGTCATCGGCAACGCGGTCGCCGAGCGCATGGACGGCCTGCTGCTGCCGGCGACGCCGTTCGGCGTGACGCCGATGCATATGCCGTTCGAAGGCACCATCACGCTGTCGACCGATACTTATATGCGCGTCGTGACTGAAACCTGCCAGTCGACCGCGCAGCACGGCGCGAAGTACCTGCTCATCATCAACTGGCACGAGGGCAACATCCCGTCGCTGGCGATCGCCTCCGAAGCGCTGCACCGCGAGCACGGCATGACGGTGCTCACCGTGCAGGCGTGTTACGTCGCGGCGGAACTTTACGGCCACGATTGCGGCGGCCTCACGCACGGCGGTGAGATCGAAGCGCTGGCGGTGCTCGCGTACCGGCCCGACCTCGTGCACCTCGACCGCATCGACTACTCGTCCGACCACTCGCGCGGCCGCAAATGGGACAAGCTGCGCCGCACGCGCAGCTATCAACCGGTGCTCACCGACATCCGCACGATCGCGGAAACCGGCTGGTACGGTGCGCCCGAGCACGCGACCGTCGCCAAGGGCCTGAAGATGCTTAACGACATCGCGGACGCCATCGCCAGGGAAGCGACCGATATTTTCCGCATGCTCGACGAAGCGCAGGGCGGCACCGCCGAAATCAAGCATCTGAAAATCGCCGGCTGACTGCGCGGCCCGGCGGTTCGGTGTATATTGGCGGTTCGGTCGAAGACATCAGCCCGTAAGCTTCTTGAAAGCCTGCCCGCTCATACTTCCGCCGCGCTCTCCCACGAGGCGGTCATCGTGGTCACTGCAAGGAGATCACGATGGAACCAACCAAATTATCGGAGGCCGGCAAAGGCGCGCCGTGGGACCTGCCCCGTTTCGGGCGCCTCTTCATCTTCATCTTCACCGCCGGCTTCCTGTGCCCGAACGTGTGGATCGAAGGCATGGACCTCATGACGCTGCACGACAAGAACGACGCGGGCATCGACCGCTAGACGCCTGACGGCGCACGCCAAGACGTGCGTCACCGCCGGCATGTCACCGGAACGGGATGCCGAAGATGACTTTCGCGACCCATTTGTCGGCAGTGCCGCCGGTCACGGCGCGCCCGATGCCGAAATTCAGATCGAATCCTTTTCGTTCGACGTCGACCACGCCGTAGAAAGTGTGTTCCTGCTGATTGAACGCGGGGATATGGTGCAGGCCGCCGAGCTCGGCATAGTGCTCGAACCCGAGTTGCACGCCGTCGCCGACCTTGCGCCCAATCTTCAGAGCGGGCGAAAATGACGGCTCGCGGCTGACGTCGCCCGCCACCGCCGCGCCTATGATCGGGTTGAAACTGAGCAGCCAGTTGTCGTTGCGCCAACCGATGATCGGCCGAATTTCGATATTCGTGTTGCTTTCGGTCACGCGTTTCGAGGTGCGACCGAGTTCGAAATTGACGCCCCAAAACAGTCCGCCCTGAGCAGGGGCGATGTATTTGACGCGCAGCTTGGCGCCGTTACCGTAGACCTTGCCGTCAGCCGCCACGGCGGACAGCAGATAGAGGCCAGCGTCCCAGTTTTTGGCGAAACCGTACGA
>JBDSSV010000373.1:0-2993 GCA_039928535.1 Burkholderiales bacterium | reverse complement strand
CGTCGCCCAACACGCCGGGCCTGCGCAACCTGCAGGGGCGCGCGCAGATGCGGGAAGTCGTGGTGCGCGCAAAAGCAGCACGGCAGGGCACCGCCGGCGCCGGCCGCCTGCCGCCGCTGTTGTTCAAAGTCGGGCCTGATCTCGACGGCGAGGCCATACGCGACATCGCCGAAGTCGCGGTCGCCGAAAAAATCGACGGCCTGATCGTCGGCAATACGACGCTGGACCGTCCCGCGTCGCTCAAGAGTGCACAACGAGGCGAAACCGGCGGCCTGTCCGGCCAGCCGCTGTTGGGCAAGGCCAATGCCTGCCTCGCCGAAATGTACCGCGCCGTGGACGGACGCCTGCCCATCATCGGCTGCGGGGGCGTCGCGAACGGCGCCCATGCTTACGCGAAAATACGCGCCGGCGCATCGCTCGTGCAATTGTATTCGGCGCTGGTGTACCACGGACCGGGGCTGGTCGTCAGCATCAGGCGCGAGCTCGCCGCGCGCCTGCGCGCGGACGGCTTCAAATCGGTTGCGGACGCGGTCGGCGCGGATTTCCGTTGAGTGCGTATATGCCGACGTCGCGATGCTGTTGCGCTGCGCGCGTCGCGCCTATAATGTGGCAGTTGTTTGAACCTTGGTGTGCAATGTTCCTGTTTCAATCACTGAAGCGATAAATCCCATGGTTAATCCGCCCTGCCGCCTGCTGAAATTTCTCGCGACCTGCGTTTTGCTCGCACTAGGTAGCACTCCGGCGTTCGCACAGGATTGGCCGTCCAAACCGATTACGCTCGTGATGGGCTTCCCGCCGGGATCTGGCGTCGACGTCGTTGCGCGCACGCTGCAGGAGGGCATCGAAAAAGCGCTCAATGCGCGAATCATCACCGATTACAAATCCGGCGCCGGCGGCAACATCGCCTCCGAATACGTGGCGAAGGCACGGCCCGACGGCTATACCATTCTGTTCGGGACCGCAGCCACTCACGGCATCAATCCGGCCCTTTACCGGCGTCTGCCGTTCGACGTTGAAGCGGATTTCACTCCGATCGCGCCGCTGGTCGATGTGTCTAACGTGCTGACGATCAACCCCGACGTGATCGATGTCAAGACCGTCAAGGAATTCATCGACAAGGTCAAAGCGAATCCCGGTAAATACAATTACGCGTCGACCGGCAACGGCACGGGCACCCATCTCGCGTTTGCGGAATTCAACAACAAGGCGGGGCTCACTATGGTGCACGTGCCCTACAAGGGCGGGCCCGAAGCATTGCAGGGCGTGCTGAAAGGCGACGTATGCTGCATTTTCAACCAGGTGCAGACGGTGCTCGGCCAATGGCGCGCCGGCAAGGTGCGCCTGCTTGGCGTCTCAACGAAGACGCGTGTCAACGCAGTTCAGGAAATTCCGACGATCGCCGAGGCGGGGTTGCCAGGCTACGAAAGCTATACCTGGTTCGGGCTGTTCGGTCCGAAAGGGCTGGACCCGCAGATCACGACCGCGCTCAACGATGCGGTGCGCAAGGCGCTGGAAGCGCCGGCCGTCCGCCAGAAACTTCTCGATGCCGGCAATACGCCGCGCATTGAAACCGTCGAGCAGTTCAGGGCGACCGTCAAAGCCGACCGCGCGAAATGGGCGGTTGTCGTCAAGGCATCCGGCGCGACGATCGATTGATCGCCGGCGTCCGGTTTGCGTCAGTTCGAAAATTCGCGCGGCCGCCGGAATGCGGCTGTGACCTGAACTGAATCCCTGCATGCTGCTCGCTGAGCCCGGCACCATCGCCAACCTGCGGCTGAAGAACCGCGTGGTGATGGCGCCCATGGGCACCAACTACAGCACGACCGACGGCCTGTCGACCGAGCGCGACCGCCAATATTACGCGGAGCGAGCGCGCGGCGGCGTGGCGATGATCATGACCGAGGCGATGGTCGTCACCGAGCATGCGCGCCCGCATCACAATTCGCTGTGCTGCTATCACGACCGTTTCATTCCGGGGCTCGCGAGCCTGGTCGCCGCGATCCACGACCACGATTGCCACGTGTTCGCGCAGTTAAATCATCGCGGCGGGCTGTTGCGACGGTCGGTGCTCAACATGGAGCCGGTCGGCCCGTCGCCGTGGAAAAATCCCAATACCGGCGACGACGTGCGGCCATTGCGCGTCGATGATATCGCCGGCATTCAGAAATTATTCGTCGCATCGGCGCGGCGTTTGCGGCAGGCGGGCTATGACGGCGTCGAGATACACGCGGGCAACGGCTATCTGTTCCAGCAATTTTTCACGCCGCGCATCAACCGGCGCACCGACCAGTACGGTGGAACGTTCGAGAATCGCGCGCGCTTCCTGCTCGAGACCATAGACCGCGTCAAAGCCGCGCTGCCTGATTTTCCGCTGGTCATACGCCTGAGCGCATCCGAGTTCGCTGACGGCGGCTACGGCGAGGACGAGATCGTCGCGCTCGCACAGAAAGTCGAGGCGGCAGGGGTTGCCGCGCTTGATCTGTCGGGCGGCAGCAACGAAAGTCCGCAGCTGTCCAAATATTGCATACAGCCGCCGTCGTTCGCGCGCGGCTGTCTTGGCCCCTATGCGAAGCCGATCAAGCAGGCGATACGCATTCCAGTATTCGTCGCGGGGCGCGTGGTCGATCCGGCGGATGCCGAAGCGCTGCTACAGGATGGGTGCACCGATTTCGTATCCGTTGGCCGCGCGCTGTACGCTGATGCGCACTGGTGCCTGAAAGCGTTCGGCAAAATCGACGCGCCAATACGCAAGTGCATCGCGTGCAATGTCTGCTTCGAGCGCCTGACGCTGGAGAAAGACGTCGCGTGCGTGCACAACCCGATGATAGGCACCGAGTTCGAAGCACTCGAGCACGCGGAGCCCCAGTTGTTTCCCGCGCTGCGCACCGAAAAACCGCGGCGCGTACTGGTGTTAGGCGCCGGCGTCAGCGGCATCGAGGCGGCACGCGCGGCGGCAGCGCGCGGTCATCATGTCGAAGTGTGGGAGCAGGCGG
>JBDSSV010000372.1:0-4089 GCA_039928535.1 Burkholderiales bacterium | reverse complement strand
CCGTTTGTGCGTGCGACAGCGATTGATGACAGAATAGATATGTTCAGCGCAAACATTCTAGCGCAATTCGATTGTTTGATCGCGCGGCGCGCGCATGCCGTCGCGGCCACGCGGGTCTGCAGACTGGTGAAGAAGGAGCGTCATGCGTTATAGCAACGGGGCAGAGCGGTACCTTATATGGGTCGCGGGTGCGCTCGCGATTTGCGGCGGGATTGCGCCGCGGGCGTTCGCTCAGGCGTATCCATCGAAGCCGATCCGCAATATCGTGCCGTTTCCGGCGGGCGGCACCTCCGACATACTCGCGCGCGCGCTCGGGCAGAAACTCACGGAGGAGTGGGGTCAGCAGGTCGTCGTCGACAACCGCGCGGGCGCGGGTGCAAATATCGGCGCGGAAGTCGCGGCCAAAGCGGCGCCCGACGGCTACACGTTGTTCATGATGTCGACGGCGCACACCATCAATCCGAGCCTCTACAGCAAGCTCTCGTACGATCCGGTCAAGGATTTCGCACCGATCACTATGCTGGTGGCGACTTCGCAGGTGCTGGTCGTGCACAACTCGCTGCCGGTGAAGACGGTCAGGGAATTCATCGCATTCGCGAAGAAGCATCCGGGCGAACTGCTTTACAGCTCGGCGGGCAACGGCGGCCAGCCGCATTTGTCGGCGGAACTCTTCAGGATGATGACCGGCATCAGCTACGTGCACGTGCCGTACAAAGGCGCGCCGCCGGCAATGGTCGACTTGCTTGCAGGACACGTTGCGCTCACGTTCGCGACCGCGCCGTCGGCGGTGCCGTTCGTGAAGGCCGGTCAACTGCGTGCGCTGGGCGTGAGCACGGCCAAGCGCATCGCCGCGCTGCCCGAGGTGCCGACGATCGCGGAAGCGGGCGTGCCCGGCTACGAGGCGGCAGGCTGGAACGGGCTCGTCGCGCCGGCGGGCACACCGGCGGCGATCATCGACAAGCTGAACGGCGCATTCGTGAAAATACTGCGCATGCCCGCGGTCGCGTCCTATCTGAGCGGGCAGGGCGCCGATCCCGATCCGGGGACGCCCGCCGAATTTTCCGCGTATATCAAAGCGGAAATCGTGAAGTGGGCCAAGGTCGTCAAGGACTCCGGCGCGCGCGTCGACTAGACGTTGACAAGAAAATTGCAATGCTTTGCCGCAACGAACGCGAAGGGAAAGCCAAGTCCAGGATCCTTAGTGTTGCGGTTTTTCTTTTCTCTGCTTCCGGTGGCGAATTGTCGCGAGAGATAGATCTTGCAACGTAAAGAGTTGGGAATCGCGGTCATCGGCTCCGGCCGCATCGGTACGCTGCGCGCGATACTGGCGGCGCAGCATCCGGCCGTCAAATTTCTCGCCGTGTCCGACCGCGATCCGGCGCGCGCGGAAATGCTGGCGGTACGTACCGGCGCGCAATTCCATTCCAGCGACAATCTGTCAGTGATATCGCGACCGGAAGTGAACGCCGTGGTCGTGTCGACGATAGAGCTGGAGCACACGCTGCCGGTCTTGCAGGCGCTGGCACTCGGCAAGCCGGTGCTGGTCGAGAAGCCGCTCGCGCTCAATCTCGCTGAAGCCGACAAGCTGATATCCGCAGTCGCCAAGGCGGGCGGCGATCTGCGCGTCGGCTACAGCCGTCGATACAAGGACCGCTACCTGCTTGCCAAGGAGCAGGTATTGCAGGGCAGGCTCGGCCGTCTGACCGGCGGCGCCGCGCGCGTCTACAACTCGCGCTCGCAGGCGATGCAGACGCTGAAGCGCCTGCCGGAAAATAGCTCCGTATCGGGCCTCACGTATTACATCGACGTGATGAACTGGCTGCTTGAAGGCAATCCCGCGGTCGAAGTGTTCGCGCGCGGCCAGGGCAGCGTGCTGAAGGGTTCCGGGCACAACACGAACGACGTTACGTGGGCGATCGTCACGTTCGCCGACGGCGCGGTCGTCAATTTCGGCGTGTGCTACGCATTGCCGCAGCACTATCCGTCGCTCGGCCACGCCGCGCGCGTGGAACTGCTCGGCACCGAAGGCGTGATGATCCTCGACGACGACCATACCGATCAGATCATGTACAGCAACGTCGGCGTGCCGCATGTCTACATTCCCGATCACAACGTGAACATGGTGTTCCTCGGCAGCGGCACGCCGGGCGACTGGGCGCTCGGCGAATTCCAGGGGCCGGTCGCGTCCGAGACGCGCGCGTGGCTGGATTATCTGTCGACGGGGCGGCCATGCGTGCTGGCCACGCCGGAAGATGCGCGCAAGGCGCTCGAGGTCGCGCGTGCAATAGAGTTGTCGCTGCAGAGCGGCACGCCGGTGCGCTTGCCGCTTACTTACTAAATTCGTATTTCATCACGGACCTAGCCAATGAAAACCAGAGCCAGTGCTGCATTATCGATTTTTGCCGTGGTGTTGTTCTTCGCCGCAGGCATCGTGCATGCCGCGGCCGCGTCGTGGAAGCCCGAGAAAAACGTCGAGATCATCGTCGGCAGCAGCCCCGGCGGCGGGCAGGATAAGACCGGCCGCGTGCTGCAGCATCTGTTGCAGGACAAGCGTCTGATCGACGTCGCGGCGACTGTCGTCAACAAGCCGGGCGGCGGCGGTGCTGTAGCGTGGATTTATCTCAATCAGCATGCGAGTGATGGCCATTTCCTTGCGGTGGGCACCACGACGCTGCTTACGAACCAGATCATCGGCCGCAGCACCGTCGGCTATAACGACATCACGCCGGTGACGATGCTGTTGAGTGAATCGGTCGCGTTCTCCGTGCGCGAGGACTCGCCGATCAAGAACGGCAAAGACCTTCTGGAGCGGCTCAAAAAAGACGCGGGCTCAGTGAGCGTGTCCATCGGCAGCACCGTCGGCGGACCCAATCACATCTCGCTCGCGCTCATCACCAAAGCGGTCGGCGGCGACGTGAAGAAGCTGAAGACCGTCGTGTTCCAGGGCGGCGGCGACGCCATCGTCGCATTGCTGGGCGGTCACATCGATCTCATTGCATCGGCCGCGAACAACGTCGTGCCGCATCTCGCCGCCGGCAAGCTGCGCGTCATCGGCGTCACATCGCCGCAGCGGCTGCCCGGCGCGCTGGCGAAGGTGCCGACGTGGAAGGAGCAGGGCGTCGATGTCGAGATTTCTAATTGGCGCATGGTGGCGGGCCCGAAAGGCCTGAACGCCGCGCAAGTTGTGTATTGGGAAAATGCGTTCGCGCGCCTGGTGCAAACGGAAGAATGGAAGAAGGAGCTCGCGCAGAACCTGTTCGAGAACACTTATATGAACAGTGCGGACAGCCAAAAATATTTAAAGGTGCAGTTCGAGCAATTTAGAAGTGCGCTGAATGAAGTGGGGCTCGCGAAGTGATCTGATTAGCACAGCGCAGTTTAATGTGAGGTTTTCATGTCGATTCGGCTTGAAGCGGATGATGCTCAGGCGCTGAATCTTACAGTGGAAGCACGTGCCGCGCTTGCGCACCGGTTGATCACGAGTCTGATTGACGATCGTGAGATCGAGGAGGCTGGCACTGTTGAGATTGAGCGCCGCATCGAGGAAATTGAAAGTGGTCGCGCGACGCTCTTTTTACACCGCCTCGTTATTGGTTGCTAGAGCCTTTGAATTACTCGGCGTTTATCGGCGGCCAATCAAACCAGCCCTAATTCCTTAAACACCTCGGCCCCGGCGCGCACCGCGCCATTGGCGGCGGGAAATCCGCAATACACAGTCGCATGATGAAACACGCCCATGATTTCCTCGGGCGTGGCGCCATTGTTGAGCGCGCCGCGGATGTGACCCTTGATTTCGTCGGGACGGTTGAGCGCGGTGATCATCGCCAGCGTGACCAGGCTGCGAATTTTCAATGGCAGGTCTTTGCGCGACCAGAACGCACCCCACGCATACTCGGTGACGAATTGTTGCTGCTGCATGGAGAATTTGTCGGTCGCCGCGTGGCGCTTCGCGAGGTGTTTCTTGCCCATCACTTTTTTGCGCGTTGCCATTCCTTGTTCGTACAGTTTGCTTTTTTTCACGGGCAACTCCAGGTAACGGTGGTGTGAAAACCGGTCAGCCGGCGGCGTGCGCGGGATGGACCGCATCCT
>JBDSSV010000371.1:0-3348 GCA_039928535.1 Burkholderiales bacterium | reverse complement strand
TATTTTCTCCGCAGACCCGTAAGATACCGGCGCCTGAGCCAGCGCTGGTCAACGTGACGGGGGCCACAAATGCGCCATTGACGCGATACTGGTAGCGTTGGCCCCAAGGGTCGTATTGCGGAACGCCCAAGGTTACCCACGGCACACTGCCGCCGGCCGAGACTGTTGGCCCCGTCGGGCACCCCGCGCTTCCAGGTACCTGTTCGCTGCCATTGATGTCCGCGGGACAAGGCAGGCGCGGTGGCGACTGCGACAATGCGAAGCCGATCAACGCGTCGTTGATTCGCTCAAGCTCGGTTCGCGCCTGCGAAATTCTGCTTTGCGTAATTTGGGTGGTGACCGGGGTAAGTAGAACGGTCGCGAGCAAAGTAAGGACAAGCAGCGAAATTGCAAGTTCGATCAGAGTAAAACCTAGGACGCGCATATGCGGCGCATACGGGCTGGACGAAGGGCGACGACCTTGCAGCACCGGCATTCGATAGTGCCGGTTACTGCACACTCATGGAATAGGTGGTGCTTGCTATTTGCGCTGTGTTACCAGACGGCACCCCCGTAAATCCAACGGTCACAGCGGGTGACTGTTGATACTGAACGACGGCACGCCAGTTGTTCTTGTCGAACCAGTTGTTCGCGGTTACCTCTAATGAGGGCGAATGGTCGAGCAACGCGGCTGCAGCCGGGTAGGCCGAATCCGGAGTGGCAGGAATAAGTCCGGTGGTGCCGGTTCCGCTCGTGCAATATTGCGATGCCGTGGCGTTCAAACATCCCGGATTGGTTGGGAGTGCGGGCACGGGATAACTGCCCCCGTTAGCGGCAGCGTAGGCGGTCAGCGCGTTTTTTACCTCCGTGGAGACGCGCCGTTGCACAACGGAGAAAACATCGGCCGCGGATACCACCATGAGTTGATCATTGATTTCGAGCGGGCGGTCGTTATAAGTGCGTCCGTCCGCGCTGGTCGAGAAAGTCGTGGCGTTCACGTACGTCTCGAGATAGCTGGGCGATGAATTAACGGTCTCCGCCTTGCGTGTCTGACCATTGACTGGGGCACCGGGGGCGAACACGATCGCGACCACGTTTTCAGCAACAACGGCGCCCGTAATGTTGATCTGCCCCAGGGTGTTGCTATTGATTACGTTGCCCGAACTGTCGCTGAAGTGCTGGGACAATGCGTACCATAGGCGCTCCCCATCTGCGTCGCGCAGATCCGGCAATCCCAGTGTTTGCCACGGCAATCTGCCGACGGTGGCTACGCACGCACCGCTTGAATCAACGATATCGGATAATCCGTCATTGGTGGTATCGGGGCACGGCAGGCTGCCTGGCCGGTTATCGTCGGACGCTGCCCGGCCAACCAACGCCTGTTTGGCCAGCGCCAGCGCGCCGCTGGTCTTGCGCGCCTGCTCGTTGCGCAGAACTGTCGCGCTCAAGGTCGTGACGATCGTCGCCGTGGCGGCAACGCCGATCACGGCTATGATGCCGAGCATCGCATAACCGCGTTGTGCGGGAATCCGTCGAGTGCAACTGCGTGTTGTCATGCTGACCTGTGGTGTTTTGCAGACACGGCGCGCGGCCGCGTATCACTTCTTGTCCGCCGCGTTGTCGTTCCGCGTATCATCCCGCGCATCCCTATCTACGGCACGCACGGGCCTTCTCTGCAGAGGGGGCTCAGATTTTACGGCGTCCCCTGGCGCAGACGCTGTGACTTTTGCCACGTCCGCCCCCGTATTTTCCCCGCCAGTCGGCGGTTTTGCCTCGGGTTTTACGCTGGGACGGCGCAAATAATTTTCTTCGATGGTGCCGCTCACAATTTCCACGGTCTGGCCGACTTTGAGATCCACATTGCGCCCGCCATCCGGTACGCGCAAATGGACGCGGTTGTCATTCTTGCGGATCGCCGCGCCGATGCCGCCGGGTTGCTGCTCGCTGACGACCCGGTTATTGAGCCAAATGGTATTTTTCCCGTCGCTGCGCCGAATCATGCCGTTGACGCTGACGTTATGCGGCACCTGCGCCGCCGCTGCCGCGGGCCGCTCTTCATCGGTGCCGATGTCGACACGAATGTTCTGTTTGCGCGCGTTGTCCAGCGTATCGCGTTGCGCGGGCGTAAAAAACATGCGACCGAGTTCCGCCGCCGGGGCTAACCCGGCAGTCAACATCGTGCTCAGCAGGACCAAAACACGAGCGGTAATCATTTGCGCTCTCCTGACGGCGCCGGACGCAAGGTAATCCACGCGATATCGCAATCGGCATGCAGATTGGGTTGAAAACGTATATTGCCCCCCGCGTTATTGCGATCGAGTTTGCATTGGTTGACGGCAAAAAACCCCGCGCCCTGTTTGCCGAGCGCGCTTAGAAACGTCATGAGATCGCCTTCATGCAGCAACTGGAAACTGAGTTTCATCACTGACTGATGCAGCGTGAGCTGACCGGGGTCTAATTCTGCAGAATATGCGTAAGGCTGTTGCGAACCTATCTGATATTGGACCCCGAACAAGCGCGCCTGCTGGTTAGCCAGGCGCAGGCCTTCAAGCCAGTTCAGGCGCTGTTCATCGCCGACGAACCCTGCGCGCTGGAGATATTTATAGCTGGGCAGTTCGCGCACGATGATTTCCTTCTCATCCCCCGATCTCTGCAGACGGGTTCGCGCTTCGCGCATCTGGCCCTGTTCCTGGGTGAGCTCGCGTTTGATGGAGCCCAGGGTCTGGTCGAGATGGTAAATGATCCCGGCGCCAAGTCCGATCACGATAATCAGAATGATCAAAGGGGTCTGCAGCGCGCGCAGTTCGCTGGCGTTCATGCGAGGGGCTTCATCAGGACGATAATCGTGAACTCGGCTTTGCCGGCCTGCTCGCGGCTGTCGGTGGTATTGCCGGACAAGGTGAGGCCGGGACTGATATTGAGCGGCAACTTCGCCACTTTGACTTCCGCCACATTCGGCTGCTGGGCCAGCGTTTCTGCGAAGCGGTTGATCGATTCGATCGCCGCCCGGTAGTCGCCGCGAAACGGCCGCACTTCGCCTTCAACCAGCGCGCTTTCCTTGCGCTTGCCCGCACCCCGCGCGACGGGTTGCGGCGCAATTATCGGCGGTGCGCCCGGCGTGGGATTGGCTTCGCGGCCGGCATCGAATTCCGTATTGTCGTATTTCCACGCCAGCGATTTGAGTACTATCGCGGGGTGACGGTCGAGCGCCTGGCTCACCAGGCTCATCATGGTTTCTGGCGTGCGCGTCGTAGCGCCGATCTTGCGTGAAATTTCGACGGCGCGCCGCAGATTTTCCGCAGTCGTCGGCGCCGCCGGGAATTTCTTGGTTGCCTCCTGATATTTTAGTTGCAGCTGCGCAGTCTGGCG
>JBDSSV010000370.1:0-7778 GCA_039928535.1 Burkholderiales bacterium | reverse complement strand
GCCGCGGCAGCCTGATTGGCTTCCTCATCGGCATCATTCCGGGCTCGGCGCATATCATTTCGTCGTTCGTGTCGTACGGAATAGAGCGGCGGATGTCTAAGCACCCCGAGCGTTTCGGCAATGGCGCGATTGAAGGCGTTGCCGGGCCCGAATCCGCCAACAACGCCGCGGCGACCGGCGCATTCGTGCCGATGCTGGCGCTGGGTATCCCCACCGGCCCGGTCACAGCGGTCATGCTCGCGGCCATCATGGTGCACGGCATTTCGCCCGGACCGCTGCTGATCACTCAGCAGCCTGAACTTTTCTGGGGCTTCGTCGCCAGTATGTATGTCGGCAACGTGGTGCTGCTGATACTCAACCTGCCGCTGGTCGGCCTGTTCGTGAATATGCTGCGCATTCCGTATTCGTATCTGTATCCGACTATATTGTGCTTCTGCATCCTCGGCGTGTATTCCGTCAGTAACAGCGTGGTCGATGTCTGGATCATGCTGGGCATGGGCGCCTTTGGCTATGCGCTGCGCAAAACCGGTTTCGAGCCAGCACCGATTGCGCTGGGCCTCATCTTGTCGCCGATGCTGGAACTCTCGGTGCGCCAGTCGCTCGCGATGTCGGGCGGCAGCTATGTGATATTTTTCGACCGCCCGATTGCGATTGCGATGTTTGTGGTGGCGGGTGTACTGATTCTGCTGGCGTTGAAGCCGCTGCTGTTCAAGAGCAAGGACTGGCGCGACAAAGTCGGTCTCGACGAGCAGGCTTAGCAGCGCGGCTCACTTTGATCCGGTCTGCCTCGGAGGCCGCACGCTCATGAAGGCAGCGATAGGCGGCCTTGGCCCACATCGCGCTGCATCAGCACAGAATCGACCCAGCGCCCGAACTTGAAGCCGACGGCGGGCAGCAGGCCGACGTGTTTGAAGCCGAATTTCTCATGCAATTTGATCGAGCCGTGGTTGGCGCTGTCGCCGATGACCGCGATGATCTGGCGCCTTCCCGCAGCCGCGCATCCCGCGATGAGCGCAGGCATCAACGCGCTGCCGATGCCCTGCCCGGGCAGTTCGCCGTCGACGTAAACCGAATCCTCGACCGTAAAGCGATACGCCGGCCGCGCGCGGTAAGTCGCGGCATAGGCGTAACCCGCGAGCCTGCCGCCCATTGTGGCGACGAAGTATGGCAAACCGAGTTCGCTTATGGCCCTAAACCGCCGCGTCATTTCTGCCGTATCGGGCGGTTCGATTTCGAACGACGCGAGACCGTGCAGCACATGCTGCCGGTAGATCGCCGTAATGGCGGGAATGTCTGCGGTTATTGCCGCCCTGATCTGGATATCGTGCGCCATGGCTTTAAACGCGGCTTGCGGCGGCGGGCAGATTGTCGAGGCGCGCCATGTCCGGGGATTTGAACCATTGCGGGGCCCTGAGATAGTCGCTCACCATGCCGGTCGCGTCGAAGCCCCAGAACAGTTCGCCGTCGAGCGCAAAAGTCGGCACGCCGAAGACGCCCAGCGCGGCCGCGCGTTCGCTATTCGCGCGCAGCGCGTCTTTTACCGGTTGCGCAGCGATTCGCGTGTCTGCGTCAGCGACGTTCAGTTCAGTCGTCAATGCCTGCCATTCCCGCGGGTCGTCGAGCGTGCGGCCATCGCGCCAGATGAAGCGAAAAATCGTCGCGATGGCTTCCCGCGTGTTTTCCAGCGCTACCGCCAGGCGCAACGCGCGTAACGGATTGAATGGATGCGCAGGCGGAAACTTCAACGGGATGCCGTGATGGCGCGCGAGCCATTGCACATGGCGATAAGTGAAGCGGCGCTTGCCAGGAATTTCCGCGGGGCCTTTGTGCTTCAGATGGTTGAGAATGCCCGCAAATACGACCGGCCTGAATTCGATGCTGAGTTCCGCCGGCAGTTGCCCGAGCGATTCGAACTGCAGGTAGGCAAACGGGGAGATGAAATCGAAATACCATTCCGCGGACGTCATTTTAAAAAAAGGTCCCTTGCTTAGGATGACTAAGTCGCGTGTCTTCTTTCGCGTTCCGAGCCAAAAAGCGTGACAGCGCATCGCGCGTTTCATCATGTTAGGGACTCTCAGGCTCCCGACTTGATGCATAGTGGTTGCGCGGTGCGCGCCAAAACACGATGATAGCGCGTTGGCAGCGCAGGCGAACGACGGGACAAAGGGTATCCGGCAATGCGGGTGGTAATTACGGGCGGCGGCGGATTTCTCGGCCAGCGTGTTGCGCGCGCGCTGCTGGCCCGTGGCGGGCTTGGCAGCGAGCCCGACGCGGCAACCGCGCTGACCCAAATCGTGCTGCTCGACCAGGCAATTCCTGTCCACGGAGTCGCGGCTGGCAACGTCCTAACCTACACCGGCGACATCGGCGATCGTGCGCTCCTGAAGCGCGTGTTTGCGGCGCCTACCGACGCGGTGTTCCATCTGGCCGCGGTCGTCAGCGCCGGCGCCGAGGCCGACTTCGATCTGGGCTATCAGGTCTATCTCGATGCGGCGCGCGGCGTGTTCGAGGCGTGTCGGCAACAACCGCGTCCGCCGCGTCTGGTGTTTGCAAGTTCCGTCGCGGCATTCGGCGGCGATCTGCCGCAGATCGTAACCGACACTACGGCGGCCACGCCGCAATCGTCATACGGGACGCAAAAAGTGATCGGCGAACTGCTCGTGGCTGATTACACGCGCAAGGCGTATATCGACGGGCGCAGCGTGCGCCTGCCGACCATCGTGATACGGCCGGGCAAGCCCAACCGCGCAGCCTCGGGCTTCATGAGCAACATCCTGCGCGAGCCGCTCAACGGTGAGCCGGCAATCTGCCCGTTGCTGCCCGACGCCAAAATGTGGATCCTGTCGCCGGAGCGGGCGGTCGACGCGCTAATCCGTGCGATGGAACTGCCGGCCAACGAGTGGGGCCGCAACCGTACGTTGAATGCTCCCGGCATCACGGTGAGCGTGGCCGAGGCGCTCGCCGCGCTGGAAAAACTGGCCGGACGTGAATGTGCGGCGCGTGTGCGCTTCGAGCGCGATGCCGCGATTGAGAAGATCGTGCTGGGATGGCCGGCGCATTTTGCGACCGGGCGCGCCGACCGGCTGGGATTCAAAGCCGATCACGGGATAGAGGCAGTGATACGCGCTCATATTCGCACACTGCCCGCGTCGGGACTCGCACAGCCAGGAATTGCTGACGGTGCATAGTCGGCGCGGCTGGTTTACCATAGGGCCATGCTCGTGCGATCGATAACTATCCCGATTCTCTGGTTGTATTGTGCGGCGGCGGGTGCCGCGCTGACCTGTGACCAGCTTGGCAACATCGCACTGGCGACCGAGCAACTCCGCAATCAAGCGGTCCCGCTGCAGGAAATAGTGGCGGAAGCGAACAAGCTCGAAATAGACGGCAATCTGACCACAGGGGACATGCTGCGCGTGAGAAAGACCGTGCAGGAGACCTACGACCGCACGCGCACGCCGCTCGATATTCGCAAGGAATGCAAGGACGTGCCGGTCAAGTGATTCGCGACAGCTTGGAGGAGCATACAGAATGAACAGATTGACCTGGTGGTTTATCGCGTTGCTGGCAGTGGCCGGCTGCGCATCGAATGCGCCTGCGCCCGACTATCAGGCGCTGGTCGCCAGTGCCGATCGCACCGATGCTGATCGTACCAACGACTTGCGTCGCAAGCCCGCCCTGTTCCTCGCGTTCATGGATGTGCGTCCGGGTATGTCGGTGGCCGATATCAGTGCCGGGGGCGGTTACACCACTGAATTGCTGGCGCGCGCGGTCGGCGCGACCGGCCGCGTGTACGCGCACAATCTCAAACCCCGGCTGGAGGAGCGCCTGAAAAGACCGGCGATGAAAAATGTCGTCGAAGTGGCTGGCCCCTTCGAGCACCCGTTCCCGGCAGAAGTGCGCGACCTCGACTTGGTGACATTTAATTTTAACTATCACGATACGACCTATATGGGCGTCGATCGGGCAAGCATGAACCGGGCGATATTTGCGGCGCTGAAGCCGGGCGGACACTATATCGTCGCGGACCACTCGGCGCTGCCGGGCGCCGGCACCGGCGTTGGTAAATCCCTTCATCGTATTGAAGATGCCGCCGTCCAGCGCGAAGTCGAGGCAGCGGGATTCAAGCTGGTCGCGGAGGGCGGCTTCCTGCGTAATCCCGCCGATCCGCGCACTGCACCGGTGACGAACCCGGCACAACCGAATGACGAATTCGTATTCAAGTTCGTAAAACCGTAGGACTAACTTGGGGAGGAAGTGATGCAATACTTAATGCGGAATATTCCGGGCCTAGTGGTCGCGCTGGCGCTGATTGCCGGTTGTGCGACACCGCCGGATTGGACTGCGGGCAGCAGCGGCGCCACCGAGATCTGGTGGCTGGGGCAGTCGGCGATGCGCATTACAACGCCGGGCGGCAAGGTCATCATGGTGGACCCGTGGATACTCGGCAATCCGAAGACGCCGGCGCAATACAAGAACCTCGACGCGCTCGGCAAGATCGACGTGATACTTGTCACCCATGCCCATGGCGATCATAGCGGCGACGCGGTCGCGCTGGCGAAAAAGAACAATGTGCCGGTATGGGGGCCTGCCGGTCTGAATCAGCAATGGCAGACGCTGGGCGAGCTACCGGCTGAGTTGTCGCCGCGCATGAATAAGGGCGGCACGATCTCGCCGTTTCCCGGCGTGAAAATCACGCAGGTGCATGCCGAGCACAGCTCGGAAATCCTCTGGACCAATCCCGCCACCAAGAAGCAGGAAACGCTGTTCGGCGGCGAGCCTGTCGGCTTCATCATCGAGGTCGAGAACGGCTTCAAGATTTATCACATGGGCGACACCGGTCTCTTCGGCGACATGAAACTGATCGGTAACTACTACAAACCCGATCTCGTCATGATCCCGATCGGCGGGCACTACGTCATGAACCCGGCTGATGCGGCGAAAGCCACACGTGAATTCGTGCAGCCCAAGTATGCGATCCCGATTCACTACGCGACCAATCCGTTCCTGGTCGGTACGCCGCAGCAATATATGGATGCGCTGAGCGGCTATCCGGTCAAGGTGTTTCCGATCAATCCGGGCGATAAGCTGAGGTTTTAATCCGGGCTTCGGGTGCTTCCGGCAGGCGCCGGAAGCACCGGGGCGTTCGGAGGGCGGGAATATGAACTGCAAGGTATTGCAATTGAAACTGGCTGGCGGAATCGCGGGAGCTATCTTGACGGTCGCGGCCTGTGTCCCCGTACGGGCGGCCGATGAAAACCTCAAGACCGGCGGGCCGTACGTGCCGACGCCGCAAGTTGTCGTCGACCAGATGCTGCGCATGGCCGCGGTGACCGAGAACGACTACGTCATCGATCTCGGCTCGGGCGACGGCGTCATCGTGCTGACTGCGGCGCGGCAGTTCAAGGCGAGCGGCATGGGCGTGGACATCGATCCCGATCTCGTCAAGCTGTCGAATGCGAGCGCGCAGAAATTCGGCGTCGCCGCCCGCGCGCGCTTCGTGCGCGAGGACGTATTCAAGGCCGATCTCTCCAAGGCATCGGTGCTCACATTGTACCTGCTGCCTGACATGATGATGAATCTGCGCACCAAGATATTCGACGAGCTGAAGCCCGGCACGCGCATTGTGTCGCACGACTACCATCTGGGCGACTGGCAGCCGGACGACTCGATCAGCTTCGACGTGCCGGAAAAAGAAAACGTGACGGGCGTGCCGAAAGCAACCGTCATGTTGTGGCATGTGCCGGCGCGCATAGCGGGCAACTGGGACGTCAAAGGTCCGGGCGGAGCATCGTATCAGCTGGTGCTGAAGCAGCGTTTCCAGAGCGTGGACGCAACTGCGACCGTCGCCGGCAAACCGGTCAAAGTGCAGGCAGTTACTCTGCGCGGCAATGATTTTTCATTTGCATTGCCGGATGGTAAGAGCGTTGCGCGCTTCAGCGGCCGCGCGAATGGCGAAGCGATGGAAGGCACGGTTGATTCTCCGGCCGGCGGCAAACCGGCGCAACG
Source organism: Burkholderiales bacterium (assembly GCA_039928535.1). Classification (GTDB taxonomy): domain Bacteria; phylum Pseudomonadota; class Gammaproteobacteria; order Burkholderiales; family SG8-41; genus PALSA-1004. The sequence goes on along the minus strand of JBDSSV010000370.1, from coordinate 1,769 downwards.
CTGGACGGCGACGCGCACTGCAGCAGCGAAAGTGCTGCTCGAGTAAAACCGTCCGCTCGACAGCGGCGGTGCGTTACCCCTAAGGGGCTCCGCGATGTCGGCCGCTTCTTTCTTCCGGTCACGGTGCAGGGCTCGTGATCATTGAAATGATAGTTTGCCTTTCGAGGAGCGGGTGAGCCTCGCAGCGCTCGGCAGCAATTGTCACCGGCTCAAGCTCTACTATGGGTTCAAGGACGTGCCGGACGTGCCGCAGACGCTCGAGCTGTGCAAGATAGATGGTGCCGGTTTTCAGTTGCTCGAAACGTCGTTCTTCGTCAGCCGCGAGACCGTCATTCCCACCCCGGGTGACGGCATGGCGCTATGGCGCGAGCGTTTGTTCGCCGCGATGACACACAATGCGGCCAGCATCGTTGCTTATTTTCACATTCCGGCCAACCGGGTGATCGAGCTCGGCACGCAGGTCGATATCTGATGGGTTCGCCGAAGGTTAGGGCGCGCGCTCCAGCGGGCTTTTGACTCCACGACCACCTTTGTTCAGGACGTGTGTGTATATCATCGTTGTTGACACATCCTTGTGGCCGAGTAATTCCTGTACCGTGCGTATGTCGTAGCCGTTCTCCAGCAAATGGGTCGCAAACGAATGGCGCAAGGTATGACAACTCACTTGTTTCGCGAGTCCGGCGGCGCGCGCCGCTTGCTTGACGCCGCGAATCAGAAAATTTTCGTACACGTGATGACGTCTGATCACGCCGGTGCGCGGGTCCACCGAGCGCTTGTAAGAAGGGAACACGAATTTCCATCCCCATTCATATTGTGCTTTGGGATATTTGCGCATCAATGCATCGGGAAGTTCAACATCGCCATAGCCCTGCGCAAGATCGCGCTCATGTAAGGCCTTCACTCTTGCCAGATGCGCCTGGAGTGGTTCTACGAGCGGCGCGGGCAGCATCGTAATCCGATCCTTGCCGCCTTTGCCGTCGCGCACCAGAATTTGCCGGTAGCCGAAATCCATGTCCTTGACGCGCAAGCTCAGGCATTCGCGCAACCGCAGGCCTGCCCCGTACAGCAGGCTTGCCATCAATAGTTTCGGTCCCCGCATATGCGAAAGCAGCATCCGTGTTTCGTCAACCGTTAGTACCGTTGGTTTGTGAATCGACCGTTTCGCGCGAATCACATCATTGAGCCATGGCAAGGGCTCATCGATCACTTCCCGATATAAAAACAGCAGTGCCGCCAGCGCCTGATTCTGCGTTGACGCAGCCACATGTCCATCCACGGCCAGATGGCTTAAAAATGCCGTTACCTCCGCTGCGCCAAGTTCCCGCGGATGACGCTTGCCCGAGAAAATGATGAATCGCTTGATCCACTGTACATACATCTCCTCAGTACGGCGGCTGTAGTGGCGGGTTTCGATGGCGGCCCTGACTGACTGCAGCAGCTTCGAGCGCGCTTCCGTACCGGGTAATGATTCACCATTGCCAACGTCATGCATACGTCCTCCGCTTAAACCGTTCAATTGCCTCATGCGCACAGGAGGAGTAACGTATGCGCATGAATTGCGATTACTGCTATTACTTAAGGCGTAGCCGTCGGCGCGGCGTGCTGTTACAACTTGCCGGCATAAATTTCGTCAACCAAATTCTGGCATCTAAATTTCGTCAACCAATTTAAAGTTAAGGTGCAGCAATGCAGGTCACTGTCATCGGCGCGTACTTACCTCGAATGTCGCCGGAGCGACTAATGTCTTGGATCGCGGACGACGTGAAAGC
>JBDSSV010000369.1:0-3028 GCA_039928535.1 Burkholderiales bacterium | reverse complement strand
GCACCGCGACATGCGCCGCTCCGAATGGACGGCGGCGTGGTCCGACGCGTACGCGGATTTCTGCCGCCGCGCCGACGTTGACGAGGATCTCGCCATTGACCCCTATGCGGCAGAAAGCCCGGCCGAGTTTTTCGCGGTCCTGAGCGAGGCATTTTTCGAAATTCCGCGGCTGATTCTTGCGGATTATCCGGCGGTTTACTCTCAGCTCAGGCTGTTTTACCGCCAGGATCCCGCGACTCGCGCAGCCATGCATTTATGACACGCATTCAGGTAAGCTTGGCGCCATGCTGAAACCGTTTTCATTCACCAAGTCCAGACAGGCGTTGACGGCGGGCTTTGGCACGCTGCTGGTATTGATCATCAGCATCACGCTGCTCGGCATCTGGCGCATCTACGCCATCAACCAGAGCATAGAGGCGCTGGTCCAGGCACAGAGTCTCAAATCCGAAATGCTGACCACCCTGCTGACCGCAAGCCAGCAGCGCCAGCAGATCATGTACAGGATGTTTGCGGCCGGCGATGGCAGCGAGCGCGCCCGCTTGCTTGACGACTATCGCGCGCTGGTCGAGCCGTTGTTCGCCGTGCGCGACCGGCTCGATGAGACGGGCATGACCGCTCCGGAACGCGCTGCGCTAAAGCAGGCGCTGGACGCCGCTACGCGGTTGCGCGACGAGCGCGACCGCGTGGTCGACCTTCTGATGCAGAACAACGTGGCGCAGGCGAAGGAAACATTGCTGCAGAAGGCCTTGCCGCTGCAGGACGAACTCCAGCTGTCGGTCAACCTCGTCGTCGATTCAAAGCGTGCCGCGACGCTGGACGCTATTTCGCAGGCGGCCCGCGCCATGCGCGAGGCGCTGCTGCTGGTGGCAGTGGTCGGTATCCTCGTGCTCGTGGCGGGCGCGTGGATCGCAACATTGGTCACGCGCCGCATCGCGGAGAGCGAAAATGAACTGCACCGCGAAAAGGAGCTGGCCGAAGTCACCCTGCATTCGATCGCCGACGGCGTGATCACGCTCGATGCCGGCGGCAATGTCGACTACATGAATCCGGTAGCGGAGGAATATACCGGCTGGAAAAGCGCCGAAGCGAAGGGCAAGGGGCTCGACGTGGTCTATCGCGTCGTCGACGAGCAGACCGGCAAGCCGATTCCGCATCCCGGCGGCAACGAAGTCGGCGCGCGCGGCATGCAGGGCATGACGGTGCGCCTGCTTGGCCGCAACGGCAACTCGTGCGCGATCCGCGATTCGTCAGCACCCATCCACAACAGCGACGACAACCTCGTGGGCTGGGTGGTGGTGTTTCACGACGTGAGCAAGATCCAGGAAATGGCGCAGCAGCTCACCTGGCAGGCCAGTCATGATGCTTTGACGGGCCTGGTGAACCGCCGCGAATTCGAGCGCCGGCTCGGCGGATTGATCGAGTCGTCGCGTACCGACGCCAAGCCGCACGCGCTGCTTTACATGGACCTCGACAATTTCAAGACGGTCAACGATACCTGCGGCCATGCGGCGGGCGACGAGCTGCTGCGCCAGCTGACGACCGTGATGCAGGCGCGCATGCGCGGCAGTGATACGCTCGCCCGGCTCGGCGGCGACGAGTTCGGCGCGCTGCTCGAGTCGTGTCCGCTCGATCAGGCCGTGCGCATCGCGAATGGCCTGCGCGAAGCGGTGCGCGATTTCCGCTTCGTGTGGCAGAACAAGACTTTCGGCATCGGCGTCAGCAGCGGGCTCGTCACTATCGACGGCACCGAAAGCGTCAGCCGTGTGCTCGCGAGTGCCGACGCCACCTGCTACGAAGCGAAAAGCAAGGGCCGCGACCGCGTGCAGGTGCATAAGCCGAAGCACGAACAGCCGGGTGCGCAAAACGCCGACTTGCAGATGGTGTCGCAGATCAACCATGCGTTCGAGCTCGGCAGCTTCCGGCTGTACCGGCAGAAGATCATTTCACTAGTGCCCGGCGAGGAAAACGAACCGCATTACGAAGTGCTCGTGCGCATGCTCGACCGCCATGGCAACCTGATTCCGCCGAGCGGATTCATGGCGGCCGCCGAGCGCTTCAACCTGCTGTCGTCCATCGAGCGCTGGGTGATCAGCACGCTCGTCGAATTTCTGCACCGCCAATGCGTGAGCGGGGCGCTGCCGCGCGAGCCAGCGGCGCTGACCGGCGCGTTTTATGCCGTTAACCTGTCGGGCGTCAGCATCAACGATGCAAGCTTCACCGATTTTCTGCGGCAACTGCTGACGCGCTTCGAGCTGCCGCGCGGCTTGCTGTGCTTCGAAGTGACGGAGACGACGGCCATATCCAATCTGACCAAAGCCGCGCATTTGATGCATGACCTGAAGGGCATGGGCTGCCGCTTCGCGTTGGACGATTTCGGCATCGGCATGTCGTCGTTCGCCTATCTCAAGTACCTGCCAGTCGACTACATCAAGATCGACGGCGTATTCGTGCGCGACATGGCGGAAGATCCGATGGACCAGGCCATCGTCGAGGCGATCAACCGCATCGCGCACATACTCGGCCTGAAAACGGTCGCCGAGTTCGTCGAGAACGAGAACATCCTCGAGCGGCTGCGCGCAATCGGCGTGGATTATGCGCAGGGTTATTTCGTCGCGAAACCCGAGGCCCTGCTCAAGACCGCCGACGCGACCCCCGCGGTACTCGAGTCCGCGCAGGAGGTCGCATGGCATTGAATGCGGCGCTGGTCGGCGACATTGGCGGCACGCACACAATGCTGGAATTGCTGATCAATCACGACGGCGTGTTGCGCACCGCGCACGAACTGAGCTATCGCAGCGAGACATTTGCCGGGTTCGATGACCTGCTCGACGATTTTCTCGCGCTGGCGCCGGTAAAAAGCGCGGCCGCGCGCGTAGACGCGGCATGTTTTTCGGTGGCAGGGCCGGTCGAAGGTCACGCGTCGACGCTGACCAATCTCAACTGGATCATAGACGCGCCCGCGCTCAGCGCGCGTTTGCGCATCCCGGACGTGCTGCTGCTCAATGATTTCGCGGCGGTCGGACACGGT
>JBDSSV010000368.1:0-3052 GCA_039928535.1 Burkholderiales bacterium | reverse complement strand
TTATGAAGAACTTGCGAACTATAATTCGTCCTTCCCTGTATTCCCGCCCGACTCTTCAAGCGTAACTGCCTTGCCGATGAATATATCCAAGCCCGCCGCGTGGTTTTCGCTGCTCGTTGTCACCGCGTGCGCCCAGCAACCGATGCAGTCCGCATCGCCGTCCGATGCACAGGCCGAACCCCTGTCTACGCCGCCGCCCGCGGCGGCGTCCCCTGCACAGAAACCGCGCGTCGTCGTGCGGCCGAACGTAACTACCAAGCCGCCCGTGCTGCCGGCGCAGGCAATGAGCCAGGCGGTGTTGTTCAAGATGTTGCTGGCTGAGATCGCGTTGCAACGCGGCCAGAACAACGTCGCGGTGCAATCGTTTCTGGAATTGACGCGCGAGACCCGCGACCCGCGCGTCGCGCAACGCGCCACCGAAGTCGCATTGAACACGCGATTTTTCGCTGCCGCTCTCGAAACCGCGGGTGTATGGCTGGCGGCCGACCCAGAATCGCAGCAGGCGCGCCAGGTTCTGGCGGCGCTGCTCGTCAATCAGTCGCGGCTCGCCGACGCGCAGCCGCACCTGGAGAAATGGCTCGCTGCCGACAAGGACAATGCCGCCAGCGGTTTTATGCAGCTTAATGCGCTGCTCGCGCGCCATCCGGACAAGGCGGCGGTCCTGCAATTGACGCAAGCGCTCGCGCAGCCGTATTCGGCGCTGCCGGAAGCGCATTTCAGCGTGGCGCAGGCCGCGTGGGCCGCGGGCCAGCCGCCGCTCGCTCTCGCCGAAATCCGCGCGGCGCTCAGACTGCGCCCGGACTGGGAACAGGCCGCGTTGTTCCAGGGCCAGGTGTTGCAGCGCACCGCAAGTGCCGATGCGCTTACGTACTACCAGGACTATCTCAAATCCAACCCGCGTTCGATGGACGTGCGCCTGAGCTACGCACGGCTGTTGGTGAGCGAAAAGAACTATGCCGAAGCGCGCGCCGAATTCCAGGCCTTGCTCAAGGAATTTCCGAACAATGCCGACGTGACCATGGCGGTGGCGTTGCTGTCGCTGCAGCTGAACGATTACGACATCGCCGAAACGCAGCTTAAGCATGCGCTCGAAACCGATTACAAGGACCCGGACGCGGTGCGTTTTTATCTCGGCCAGGTCAATGAAGAGCGCAAGCGTCCCGACGACGCGCTGCGCTGGTACTCGAGTGTCAACGGCGGCGACCAGTACGTGCCCGCGCGCGCGCGTTATGCCGGCATACTCGCCAAGCAGGGCAAGATGGACGATGCGCGCAAGTACCTGCAGGACGCGGGACGCAGCGGGCCCGAGCGCGTGCAGTTCACGCAGGCCGAGGCGCAGTTGCTGCGCGACGCGAACGACTACCGCGCCGCTTTCGACCTGCTCGGCCAGGCCGTGGTGAAAAACCCGGATTCGACCGAGCTCCTCTACGACCAGGCGATGGCGGCCGAGAAAGTCGACCGCATCGACGTGCTCGAATCGAACCTGCGCAAGGTCATACAGCTGAAGCCCGAGTACGCGCACGCCTACAATGCGCTCGGCTATACGCTGGCCGACCGCAACACGCGCCTGAATGAAGCCTATACCCTGGTCGAGCAGGCGCTCAAGCTCGCGCCCGAAGACCCGTTCATCATGGACAGCATGGGCTGGGTGCTCTACCGCATGAACCAGAATGAGGCAGCGATCACCTTCCTCAAGCGTGCGTTCACCATTCGCCAGGATGCGGAAATCGCGGCGCATCTCGGCGAAGTGCTGTGGGCCGCCGGCCAGCACGACGAGGCGAAAAAAGTGTGGGCGACCGGGCTCAAGGAAAATCCCGCCAACGAACTTCTGTTGGCGACGGTCAAGAAGTTTTCTCCTTAATTCGGCGCCGCCGCGCCGGGTTTTATCATGAGGTTCTTGCTTCGAAGCTGCGGCGTGCTGTGCGCAGCGTTGCTCGCCGCGTGCGCGGAAGCGCCGCCGCGCGTGGTCGACACCGCGCCGCCATTCGAGCTCGCGGGGCGCATTGTCGTGCGTTACCAGGAGCGCGGGTTTTCAAGCTCGCTGCGCTGGAAGCAGACGCGCGGCCGCGATGAGATCTGGCTGAGTGCACCGCTCGGTCAAACTATCGCGTACCTCGAAGCCGACGCGCAGGGCGCGACGCTGACGGATGCCGAGCAGAAGCAGTATCGCGCCGGCTCTATCGACAGCCTGACGAAAAGCGCATTCGGCTGGCGCTTTCCGGTCGACGGCCTGCGCTATTGGGTCATTGGCGAAGCCGCACCCGGCGCGCCGGCCGGCGCCGTCGTGCGCGAGGACGCGCGTAGAATCGCGCGCCTGCAGCAGGACGGCTGGCAGGTCGTGTTCAACTATGCGAGCGCCGAGGCGACGCGGCCTTCGCGGCTCGAGATCACCGGCAACGACGCGCAGATACGGCTCGCGATCGACAGTCTGACGCGGGACGCGCCATGAACGCGGCGCGGGCCTATTCCGCGCCGGCCAAACTCAATCTGCTGCTGCGGGTAACCGGGCGGCGCGCGGACGGCTACCATCTGCTGCAGACCGTATTTCGCTTCATCGATTTCGCAGACACGCTGCGCTTTGCGGTGCGCGCCGACGGCGTCATCGCGCGCGTGAACGAGATTGCCGGCGTGCCTGACAGCGACGATCTGACCTTGCGCGCAGCGCGCCTGCTGCAGCGTGCCGGCGCCGTCCGTCTCGGCGTGGACATCACTCTCGACAAGCGCCTGCCGTTGGGCGGCGGACTGGGCGGCGGCAGTTCGGACGCTGCAACGACGCTATTGGCGTTGAACCGGCTGTGGAACCTAGACTGGCCGCGCGCGCGCTTGCAGGAACTGGCCCTGGAACTGGGAGCGGATGTGCCGGTATTCGTGTTCGGCGAATCGGCTTTGGGGCAGGGCATAGGCGAAAAACTGACCCCTTTGCCGCTGCCGCCAGCCTGGTATGTCGTGCTCGTCCCGCCGGTCGCCGTAACCACTGCCCGGATATTCCAAGATGCGGATTTGATTAGGGATTCGATTCCGACTAAAATACCGCCCTTTTCCCCTGCGTCGG
>JBDSSV010000367.1:0-2912 GCA_039928535.1 Burkholderiales bacterium | reverse complement strand
CTGGCCTACGCATGGGCGCGCATCGATGATACGACCGTCCGCGCGCGCTTTTTCTTCACCAAGTACAGCAGCGTGATCGAAGATCCGGGGACTGGCTCCGCGTGCGCGAACCTCGGCGGCTGGTTTGTCGCGCAAGGCGCGAAGCTGCCGCTCAGAGTGAAAGTCCTGCAGGGCGACCAGGTCGGCCGTCCGTGCCGGCTCGGCTTGCGCGTCGAAGCCGACAAGCAGATCTATGTCTCGGGCCGCGTAATCGCGCTAGGCGGCGGCGAAATCGACTTGTGACTACCGGTCATCGCCAGCGCGCATGACCGGCCTCACGCCATGGGAACTCGCGTACTGCGCTGGCGTGATCTTCCTCGCGTACGGGCTGCGCGGCAGCACGGGCTTCGGCGCAGTGATCGGCATGCCGTTGCTCGCACTTGTGCTGCCACTGAAATTGCTCGTCCCGGTGTGGACGCTGCTCGGCTTCGCGTCGTCGGCGACTATCGTCGCGCGCGATTACCGGCACGTCGCGCGCGACGCAGTCGTCGCGTTCATGCCGTGGTGCCTGCTCGGGATCGCGCTCGGCCTCTACTTTTTTACCCTGCTCGATTCGCGCATGCTCGGCCGCGCGCTCGGCGTGACGGTCATCGCGTATGCGGCCTATTCGACGTGGAATGCGTTGCGCAAACCCGGGCGCGCACTCAAGCTGCCGCCGATTACCGGCCCGCTGTCGGCCACGGTGTCGGGTCTGGTCGGCGCCGTCTTCGGCACCATGGGCAGTCTCTTCTTCGTGGTCTTTCTGGACGCGCGCGGGCTCGCCAAGGACAAGTTCCGCGCGACGATGTCGGCCATGCTCCTGCTCCTGAGCACGGTGCGCGGCATCGGCTACTACGCAGCCGGCGAATTCACGCTGGAATCGTTGCTGATGTTCGGCGCCGCGTTTCCCGCCATGCTCGCCGGCATCTATCTCGGCGACCGCGTGCAGATGAATTTCGATGAAACGACTTTCCGCCGCATCGTGTGCGTGACATTACTGTTGTGCGGGCTGACGCTGCTGCTGAAATAGGCCGGCGTTCAGGCCATTTTAAACACGCGGTTTAGCCGCAAATCGTAAAAAATTACAAACAATTACGCGATATCCGTGGCAAAGTTCATATGAGTCCTTGTATTAACGACGTATTGTGACGATGGCGTATGCGATTAATGCACTCGCACGTTATTAGCATCAGCTGCATCTCACACATATGGGAGGTCTCGCATGTCCGAAAATTCGAAAATCAATCCGCTGGTCGCTGCTGCATCGGTGGCGGTCATTTTATTCAGCGCCGTCGGCGTAGGCGTAATGACCGGCGTCATTCCGAGTTCAAAGTCGGCCAATGATTCGCTGAGCAAAGTCGAGCGCAAGGTAGCGCCCGCCCCCGAAGCACCACGTGCGCCGGCGCCAATGCATGCAGCAACGCCGCATAAACCCGCGCCCGTTGTGATGCACGAAGCCAAAACGCATATCGCCGCGAACGAGCCGGCGAGACCCGCCCCGGCACGCGTCTGCACCGAGTGCGGGAGTATCGATTCCGTGACGGTGCAGGATCACAAGGGCACGGGAACCGGTCTGGGCGTCGCTGGCGGCGCGGTGGTCGGCGGCCTCATCGGCAATCAGATCGGCAACGGCCGCGGCAATACCGTCGCGACGGTGGCCGGTGCGGTCGGCGGTGCATTGGCTGGCAATGAAGTCGAGAAGCGCGTCAAATCGACCAAAGATTACAAGGTTTCCGTGCGGATGGACGACGGCAGTTTCCAGTCGTTCACGTTTGACAACCCGCCGCCGTACGCGGTCGGTGAAAAAGTCAAAGTCATCGACGGCCGGCTCGCCAGAAGCTAATTCTTTCAGTCAGCGTTTCCCGCCTGCCGCGCACCGCACACGATTGTGTCGGCCGCGGCAGGTTCACGTATAGGTGTAGCCGCGAATTTCTGAATACGCGGATTGAAGTAGACTCTCGCGCATGCGCGACACCGCCGCGACCATCGCCGATACCCTCGCCCAGTTCGTCACGCGACTCGATCACACGGCCATCCCTGCCGCCGTAAGGGACAAAGCCCGCCTGCATCTGTTGGATTCCGTCGGCGTGGCGCTCGCGTCTGCTGGTTTCGAATTTGCACGCAAAGCCTGCGCTGGCCTCACGGCGCTAGGCACGGGAGATTATCCGGTCATCGGCATGCCGGAGCGGCTCTCATTACGCGATGCCGTTTTAATGAACGGCATGCTCGTGCACGGCATCGAATTCGACGACACCGCGCTGCGCGGACGCATTCATCCGAGTGCCTTTTGCGTGCCGTGCGCGCTCGGCGAGGGCGCTCACGCCAAGGCAAGCGGACGCGACATGCTGAGCGCGTACATTGCCGGCGTCGAATGCGCGGTGCGCCTCGGCATGGCGGCGCGCGGCGGCTTCTCGCCCGCCGGGTTCAACGCGGTCGGCATCATCGGCGCGTTCGGCGGCACGCTCGTCGCGGGGAAATTGCTCGGCCTCAACGCCGCGCAACTCACCATGGCGCAGGGCATCGCTTACAGCACGGCAGCGGGCAATCGCGAATTCTCCGCGGCCGACTCGTGGACTAAACGGTTCGAAGCCGGCTGGCCGGGCGTGGGCGCGATTACCGCGGCGATGCTTGCGAAGGAGGGCTATGCCGGACCGCGCAGCGCCTACGAAGGCAAGTACGGGCTCTTCAACACTTACCTGAATGCGCCGGCCGCCGCAGCCGATCTTGCCGGCATTACATCCAAGCTCGGTGCCGATTGGGAATTCTCCCGCATCCTGATCAAACTGCTGCCCTCGTGCTTTTTCAATCACGCGGTCATCAACTCGACGATCGAACTCGTAACGACACACAATCTCGAGCCGCGCGATATCCGCACTCTGCGCGCCTTCGTGCCA
>JBDSSV010000366.1:0-3499 GCA_039928535.1 Burkholderiales bacterium | reverse complement strand
GCTTTGCAGCGTCGGTTGGTCGCGGATTTCGCCTATCATCAGCAGATCCGGCGCCTCGCGCATTGCGCTGATCAGCGCGCTGTTATACGAACGCGTATCCATGCCGACTTCGCGCTGGTTGACGATCGACTTCTTGTGCTTGTAGACGAATTCCATCGGATCTTCAATGGTCAGGATGTGGCCGGTGCGCGTGGCGTTGCGATAATCGATCATCGCCGCCATGGACGTCGACTTGCCCGAACCGGTCGAGCCGACGATCAGGACCATGCCGAGCTTTTCCATCACGAGATCTTTGACGATCGGCGGCAGCTTCAACTCTTCGACGCTCGGGATGTCCGGCTTGATGAAGCGGACGACCAGGGCTACCGCGCCGCGCTGGCGGAAAACATTCAGGCGGAAGCTGCCCAGCTTGGAGCGGCCGACCGCGAAATTCATTTCGAGCGTTTTTTCGTATTCCTGGGCCTGTTCCTCGGACATCACCTCGTAGGCGATCTTTTTCACGGCGGCGGGATCGAGCACTTGCGCGTTAACCGGCATGACGACGCCGTTGATTTTGATCTGGATCGGCGCACCGGCCGTAAAGAACATGTCCGACGCCTGCTTGTCGGCCATCAGCTTGAATAACGGGTCGAGAAACATGACGTCCTCCGCTCAGCGCTTCAGTAGAGACCGGATATTGCCCATCAGGCTATTGTCGATTACCTCTTCAGGCGGCAGCGCTACGTCCGCCTGTAGCGCCTCGGGGGACTCGACCCGCGGCGCGCGCACGCTGGTGGTCGCCATCGCCTGCTGGCGCTTGCCCATGGTGCGGAAGGTATTCGGCTTGGCGATGATCACCTTGCCGAGCTCTTCAAGCACATCCTTGCTGAATTCGTCGAAATCGTAAACGTAAACGTACTCGCCCAGTTTTTCGAGATTTTTCGTGGTGATCTTGATCCGCGCGTTTTCAAGATCGCCGGCGATCGTGATCGTGACCGGCACTTCGCAGTTCACGGTGAAGATGCCTTTCTCGACGTAGCCGCGCTCGCTGCGGATTTCCTTGACCTCGAACTTCAGGGCGTTGGTCCACAGATGGTCGCGCAGGCGATGCACCATGGGGTCCGACTGCTTCTCGATGGTAATCTTGCCCTCGCCGGCGCAGCGAAAACGCAGCACAATCGCCTCGATGTAGTCGTGGTGGTCAACCGTGAGGCGCCGTCCATTGCAGTTGTAATCGCACTGCAGCAGATTCTCGAGTTTGCTCACTCCGCCTTCCAGATAGTAGTAGCGCGGAACTACCGGCTTGATGATATTGAGCGAATTGAAGAGATCGACCCAATAGTGCAGCCCGTCTTTTAACTTGGCATGCGCGAGCAGCAGGTTCTGATTGAATTCAGCTTGCGTGACCTGCTGCTTCTGGCGCAGCGAGTCAGCCTGCTGCTTGAGGTCGTCAAGTAAGCCCATTGCATCCCTGGAATAACGGCCGGGTCAAAACACTATTTTGCCAATTTTTGAAGGGCTTGGGAAGTTTATTTCGGGCTATATAGCGGCACAACTACTCAATCGCCGCGCAGCAGATCGTTGATGCTGGTCTTCGCGCGCGTGCCGGCGTCGACGCGTTTTACTATGACGGCGCAATAGAGCTGGCATTTGCCGTCGGTCGAGGGCAGGGTGCCGGAAACGACCACCGACCCGGCAGGTATGCGGCCGTAACTGACGGTGCCGCTGGCGCGGTCGAATATGCGCGTGCTCTGGCCGATAAAAACGCCCATCGAGATGACGGAGCCTGCTTCAACCACGACGCCTTCGACTATTTCCGAGCGCGCACCGACGAAACAGTTATCTTCGATGATGGTGGGGTTGGCCTGCAGCGGCTCGAGCACGCCGCCGATGCCGACGCCGCCCGACAAATGCACGTTTTTACCGATTTGCGCGCACGAGCCGACGGTCGCCCACGTGTCGACCATGGTTCCTTCATCGACGTAGGCACCGATATTCACATAGGATGGCATCAATACCGCATTTTTTGCGATGTATGCGCCGCGCCTCACCATTGCCGGCGGCACCACGCGAAAACCGCCGCGCGCGAAGTCTTCGTGCGTGTAGTGCGCGAACTTGCTCGGCACCTTGTCGAAATATTGGCTGGCGGCGCCCGCCATCACCGCGTTGTCTTCGAGGCGAAACGACAGCAGCACGGCTTTTTTCAGCCATTGATGCACGACCCAGGCGCCGTCGATTTTTTCGGCGACACGCAGCTTGCCGGCATCAAGCGCCGCCAGCACCTCGTTGACCGCGGCGCCGATTTTCGCGGGCGCGGTGCCGGGATTCAATTCAGCGCGTTTCTCCCACGCCTGCTCGATAGTGGCTTGCAGTTCGTTCATGAGTCTCTTTTCCGGTGTTAATTTAGCGTTTGCGCAGAAACGCGGCGATGCGCTGTGCCGCGTCGGTGCATTCCGCCGTGGCGGCGACGAGCGCGATGCGCACGAACTGCGCGCCCGGGTTGATGCCGCGTGCTTCGCGCGCGAGATAGCTGCCGGGGAGCACCGACACGTTTTGCTCCGCCAGCAGTTCGCGCGTGAATTCAGTGTCGTCGCGCAAGGTGTCCAGCCAGATATAAAAAGCCGCGTCGGGCATGCCGATTTCAGTGGCTTCGCCCACGATGCGCGTGAACGCCGCGAATTTCTCGCGATAGAGCCGGCGGTTTTCGACGACATGCGCCTCATCCTGCCACGCGGCGGTGCTCGCGGCGTGGATGGGCGGGCTCATCGCGCAGCCCTGATAAGTGCGGTAGAGCAGGAATTTCCTGAGTATCGCGGCGTCGCCCGCGACGAAACCCGAGCGCATGCCCGGCACGTTGGAGCGCTTCGACAGGCTCGAGAACATGACCAGCCGCGGATAGCCGTCGCGGCCGCACTGTTGCGCCGCCTGCAGGCTGCCCAACGGCGGCTGCGCCTCGTCGAAATAGATTTCCGAGTAGCACTCGTCGGCTGCTATGACAAAACCATAACGGTCCGACAACGCGAACAGCCGCTGCCATTCGTCGAGCGTCATCACGCGACCGGTGGGATTGGCGGGCGAGCATACGTACACGAGTTGCGTGCGCTGCCACACCGCGGCGGGAAGCTGCTCGAAATCCAGCGCGAAATTGTTTGCCGCCAGCGTATGCAGATACTGCGGCGTGGCGCCGGCGAGCAGTGCCGCGCCTTCGTAGATCTGATAGAAAGGATTCGGCACCACCACGACGGGTGCGGGGCGCGCGCGGTCCACGATGGTCTGGGCGAACGCAAACAGTGCTTCGCGGCTGCCGTTCACCGGTATGATCTGGGTGTCCGCGCGGATTTCCTTCAAGCCGTAACGGCGTTGCAGCCATTGCGCGATCGCAGTGCGCAACGCGGCGCCGCCCAGCGTGGTTGGATAGTTCGCAAGGCCGCCCAGATTTTCGGTCAGCGCGCGCTTGATGAAGTCCGGTGTCGGGTGCTTGGGGTCGCCGATATGCAGGGCGACCGGTTTCAACTGTGGA
>JBDSSV010000365.1:0-6012 GCA_039928535.1 Burkholderiales bacterium | reverse complement strand
ACCAACATGGTGCACCAGCTCGCCCTGCCGATCGAGCTCATACTCGCCGAGACCGTGCGCGCGGAAGACGGCCTCGCGCTGTCGTCGCGCAATGTCTACCTGTCGCCCGACGAGCGGGCTGAAGCCCCGCACTTGTATCAGCAATTGTGCAAAGCGCGCGACGAGCTCGGCGGCGGCGCGCGCGATTATCAACGCATCGAGCTCGATGTCATGGCGGAACTCGCGAATCGCGGCTGGAAGCCCGATTACATCGCGGTGCGCCGGCAAAGCGATCTGCAGGCGCCGAAAAACGGCGAGCGCGGGCTGGTGGTGCTGGCAGCGGCGCGGCTCGGCAAAACCCGGCTCATCGACAATATCGAAGTGAATAAATGACAACGCCGTCACGGCAGATGAAGGCGGCGCCATTGCCTGTTACTATTAGCCCTATGGAAGCCAAAACACCGACCGCTGAAATCAAGAAACGGTTTTGCAGCACGGGCAGCCACTGGACCACCGGCGAATTCCGCAAAATCGGCACGACGCGTTGGATTTGTCTCGCGTGTTTCAAGCGCCGTCAGGCGGAATTGCGCAATCTGAAAAAAAATCAGGCGCTCGCGGCCGGTCGCACGTCCAAGAAAAAAGACTAGTCCTTAGTAGTGCCGCCAGCAGGAGGAATGTAATGTTTGCATGGCCGCGCTGCGCGATTCTCATCCCGTTTTTGACTGGTGTTACAGCATACGCCGCTCCGGCGGCGGAATATCCGCAACGCCCGCTGCGCATGATCGTCGGCCTGCCTGCTGGTGGCTCCACCGATATCATGGGGCGCCTCGTTGCTGCCAAACTCAGCGAACGTTTCGGGCAACAGGTCGTATTCGACAATCGTCCTGGCGCGAGCGGCATAATAGGCGCCGACCTTGTCGCCAAATCGCAGCCTGATGGCTATACGCTGCTGATGGCCGGCGGCTCGTTCGGCATTATTTCCAGTCTCTACACCAAAGTGCCGTTCGACACGGCGCGCGACTTCGTGCCGATCGCGCTGTTCGCGACGTCGCCCTACGTGTTCGTCGTGCATCCGTCGGTGCCGGTGGCGACAATGCCGGAGTTCATCGCGTATGCGAAAGCGCGGCCCGGACAGCTGAATTTCGCCGGTTCCACGCCGGGCTCGGTGCAGCGCCTCTCCGGCGAGCTTTTGAAGCGCTTGACCGGCATCGATATGTTGTACGTGCCGTACAAGGGCACGGGTGTATTGATGCCGGATCTGCTCGGCGGGCGTTTGCAGGCGGCCATCGACAACGTGCTGGTGGTGGTGCCGTACATGAAAAGCGGCGCGTTGCGCGGGCTCGCGGTCACGAGCGCGAAACGCTCGGTAGTCGCACCGGAACTGCCGACGATCGCCGAATCCGGCGTGCCCGGGTTTCAGTCGGGCGGCTGGTTCGGTGTACTGGGCCCCGCGGGCATGCCGCCGCACATCGTCAGGAAGCTGAACGCGGAAATTGCCGGCGCGATGCAGCAGCCTGACGTGCGCGACCGCCTGCTCGCACAAGGCGCGGAACCGTTGTGGGGTCCTCCTGACGACCTGAAGAAGCTGCTCGCGCGCGAACGCGAAGTGTGGGGCAAGGTCATACGCGAAGCGGGCATCAAGCCCGACTAGCGCCGCGGTTACTGATCGACCTTTACGTTCGCGTCGACGATGATTTTCGCGAACTGTCTCGATTTGGTTTTGACGAATTCGCGGAACTCCTCGGGCGTGTCGGTCGCGGGTTCGAAGCCCAGTCCTTTGAGCTTGGCAGCAACTTCCGGGACCTTGAAGCCTTGCACCGCGGCGGCATTGAGCTTGCGCAATATCGGATCGGAAATATTTGCCGGCGCATAAAAGCCGAAGAAGTTGACGACGTCGAAGCCGGCCAGCGGCGCATACTCCGCGATGGCCGGCACGTCGGGCATCATCGAAACGCGCGTGAGGGACGTGACGGCGAGCGGGCGTACCTTGCCGCTGTCGATGAAGGGCAGCGCCGCCGCGATACTGACGAATGTCATTGTGATGTGCTTGCCCGCCACGTCGGCAATCTGCGGGGCCGCGCCCTTGTACGGGACGTGGTTGATTTGCACGCCCGCCAGTTTGTTGAAGAGCTCGCCGGTGAGCTGCTGCGGATTGCCGATGCCGCTCGACGAGAACGTGAGCTTGCGCGGATGGTCCTTCGCGTAAGCAACGAGTTCCTGCAGGTTTTTCGCCGGCACATCGGCGTTTACCACCAGCACGTTGGGCACCTTCACGAGATTGGTGATAGTCGCGAGTTCCTTCTCCCAGTCGTACGCCATCGTCTTGTAGAGATGGGGATTGACCGCCATCTCGCCCGATGCGACCAGCAGCATGTAGCCGTCGGGCATTGCTTTCGCGACCGCCTGAGTGCCAATCATGCCGCTCGCGCCGGCGCGGTTATCGATCACGACCGATTGCCCCAGCGTTTTGCGCAACTGTTCGCCGAGCAGCCGCGCGGTAATATCGGTGCCGCCGCCGGCCGGGAACGGCACGACGATCCTGATTTCGCGGATCGGGTATTGCTCCTGCGCGCTGCTGGTGCCGGCAAGCGTCAGTGCAGCGACGACGGCGATGCTGATTCGTTGTAGCGA
The DNA here is from genome assembly GCA_039928535.1 of Burkholderiales bacterium. Taxonomy (GTDB): domain Bacteria; phylum Pseudomonadota; class Gammaproteobacteria; order Burkholderiales; family SG8-41; genus PALSA-1004. The sequence continues at coordinate 3,402 of JBDSSV010000365.1, read as the reverse complement.
TGCAGGCAGTTTGCGCATGGGCGGCTCCGATCAGAAAACGTAAAAAAGCGGAGCGGAGATTCTACCCCGCGCAAACGAGCGCCGTATTGCTGTAGACTTTTCGTGCCGCATCGAGCGCGCCTGCGAACTAGAACTACCGGAAAAATGAAAAGCATACAGATAGAACGTTACGGCGGGCCGCAAGTGTTGATCCATCGCGACATCGCGATTCCTGTCCCGCGCGAAGACGAAGTGCTGATACGCATCACGCACGCCGGCATCAATTTCATGGATGTCCATACGCGCGAAGGCAAGTACGCGAACTCGCAGACTTACACGGTCAATCTGCCATGCACGCTCGGCATGGAAGGGGCGGGAACAATCGAAGCGGTCGGTACCGGCGTGACGGATTTCAAGCCCGGCGACCGCGTGGCCTATTGCATCGCGTGGGGCAGCTATGCCGAATACGCGGTGGTGCCCGCGTGGCGCGTCGTCAAAGTGCCGACCGCGTTGCCGCTCGAGATTGCTGCAGCATCGGTGTTTCATGGCTTCACCGCGCATTATCTGGCGCACGACGTTGGACATCTGTCGCCAGGCGTTACCTGCCTGGTGCACGCGGCGTCCGGCGGCATAGGGCAGATCCTGATCCAGCTCGCCAAGCGCCTGGGCGCGACGGTCTATGCGACGACGAGCACGCAGCAGAAAGCGCAAGTCGCGCGCGAGCGCGGCGCTGACCTCGCCGTCTTGTATGAAGATGGGCGGTTCGCCGATGCGCTGCGCGACGCCACGCAGGGACGCGGCGTCGACGTGGTGTTCGATTCCATTGGCAAGGCGACGCTGCGCGACAGTTTTCGCGCCACGCGCAAGCGCGGTCTCGTCGTGGCCTACGGCTCCGTGTCCGGCTCGGTGCGCGATCTCGACCCGCTCGAGCTGGGCGAGGCGGGCTCGTTGTTTCTCACGCGACCGCGGCTGGCCGATCATCTGCCCGACGCGGCGACCACCCGGCGGCGCGCGCACGACATCTTCGCGGCGCTGCTCGACGGCAGCCTCAAGATTGAAATTGCCGGACGCTACACCCTGGACAATGTCGAAACGGCGCACGCCGCGCTCGAAGAACGGCGCATGATAGGCAAGCCGGTCATGGTTGTCGCGCCATGACGCAGCGCCCGTGCAAGGAGCAGCCATGAGCCAGGAAGCAACTCCGTGGATCAAATCGAAAGCGGACGTCATCGCAGTTATCGTCATGGCGGTGGCGCTGGTGCTTGTGCTCGAGCTGCATCTGCTGCCGGCGCTGCTGGCGGGCCTGCTCGTACATGTGCTTGTGCACCGTCTGGCGCCGCGCGTCTTCGGGCTTGAGGGGCGGCCCGCGCTCGCGCGGGTCGTCATCGTGGCTCTGCTTACCGTCATCGTGCTCGCGCTCGCCGCAATACTCGTCATAGGCGCCATCGCGTTTTTCCGCAGCGAAGGCGGCCGACTTGCCGAATTGCTGCAGAAAATGGCCGAGATCATCGACGGCATGCTCCCGACCCTGCCGGAGTGGGCGCAAGCCTGGCTGCCCGCGGACAGCGACGCTTTTAAGGACGCGACGGTGGAATGGTTGCGCGAGCACGCGGCCGAAGTAAAAACCGCCGGCGGCGAAGTGGCCCGCGGTATCGCCTACGCGCTGATTGGCATGGTGATAGGTGCGCTAGTGGCGCTGCGCGAAGTGGGCTCTTCGCGCACGTTGGGGCCCCTCGCGAGATCATTCATAAACTGCGTCAAGCTCCTGGCGGATGCCTTCCGCCGCGTTGTGTTTGCGCAGGTCCGCATCTCGGCGTTCAACGCTTTGCTGAGCGCCATCTATCTGGAACTTGTGCTGCCGGCAATGGCTGTCCATCTGCCGCTCAAGAAGACCATGATCGCCCTGACCTTCGTCGCCGGTCTGTTGCCCATCGTCGGCAACTTGATCTCCAACAGCGTCATTGTGATCATCAGCCTGAGTCACTCGCCGCCGGTCGCACTGGCTTCCCTTGTCTTCCTGATAGTGGTCCACAAGCTTGAGTATTTCGTCAACGCGCGCATCGTCGGCTCGCAGATCAACGCCGCAGCGTGGGAACTGCTGCTGGCCATGATCGTGATGGAGGCGGCGTTCGGCCTGCCCGGCGTCGTCGCGGCGCCGGTTTTCTACGCATATGCAAAATCGGAACTCGTCGCGCGCAAGCTGGTCTGAATAGTCACGAGTTTTACCTCCTGAAAGAGTGTTGTGATGGCCAGGCTGACAGCAATCGCACTCGCGTTGATCATGATGGTGCTCGTCGCATGGGGCTTGTTTTTCGAGGCCGGCGCGACCCACATCGCCGTCAACGGCCAGGATCTCGCCGCGCCGCTCAAGGGAACGGTAGGCGCGGCAGGCCTTATCGTCGGATTGATCGCGCTCTTTTGCGCGTCGATCTTCATGCTGTTCGTGTTCGTGTTCGTGTTCGCGGGCGTCGGCATTTACATCCTCAGTTGCGTGGTGCTTGCCGGGCTCGTCGTCGCCGTTTTCGTCTTCCCGTTTTTGCTCGTGCTGCTGTTGCCGCTGGCGATATTGTGGGCGTTCATCGCGCTCTTGCGCGGCACCGCGGACACGAAGCTCTGACGCGCGTTGCGCGCCCGGCATCCGTCGCAAAAATTTCAACAAAGTTGGGTGGTGCCGGGAGGGGGAATCGAACCCCCACACCATTGCTGGCGCGGGATTTTGAGTCCCGTGCGTCTACCAGTTCCGCCATCCCGGCAATGCAGTGCTGGTTGAACGGCGAGAACTTCATCCGTTCGAACCGGCACACCTGCATACGGCGGCTTCGCCGTCCGCATGCAGGCGTAATTATCCCGTATGTGGGAAGCGCGGGCAACCTGCTGGGTATAATCAGCGCGGTGAAATTATCCGACTTCGATTACGTTCTGCCGCCCGCACTGATCGCGCAGTATCCCGCCGCCGAGCGCACCGCGAGCCGCCTGCTGCATCTGGATGGCCCTAGCGGCGAGCTTGCGGACCGCCAATTCCATGAGCTGCCGAATCTGGTGCAGTCGGGCGATGTGCTCGTCATGAACGACACGCGCGTGATCAAAGCGCGGCTGACGGGACGCAAGGACAGCGGCGGGCAGGTCGAAGTGCTCGTCGAGCGCGTGCTTGATCGCGAGCGCGTACTCGCGCAGGTGCGGGCGAGCAAGACGCCGCGCGCGGGCTCGCGCCTTCTGCTCGCGCAGGGTGCAATCGCCGAGGTCAGCGGGCGCGCCGGCGAATTCTTCGAGCTGCGCTTTGTCGACTGTCCGGACGTGTTCGCGCTGCTCGAGCGCGCGGGCAGCGTGCCGCTGCCGCCGTACATCTCGCACCAGCCCGATGCGGGCGACGACGAGCGTTATCAAACGGTATACGCACAAACGCCGGGCGCGGTGGCGGCGCCG
>JBDSSV010000364.1:0-6759 GCA_039928535.1 Burkholderiales bacterium | reverse complement strand
CTTCGGCGAGGCAAAAGCTGAAGTAACCGGGATGCCCGAGCGTCGTCTTGCACGGGTCGCCGGGAAAGCCGCCGCCGATGTTCCACAAGATGAGGCGCAACGCGCGCCCTATGGTTGCCGATGCGCGGCAGCCATGTCCCAGCGTGCCTTCGCGCGTGTTGAAGCCCAACGTCTTCACCGCCGGGCCGCTGACGATGACCAGCGGCGCGCACGCGTGCGTCGTCGTCTGCACGCCGTTGAGATTGAATTTCTCTTCGAGCACCGCTTCGACCGCGGCGATCACCATAGGTACGTATTCGGGCTTGCAGCCCGCCATCACGCAGTTGATCGCGATCTTCTCGATGGTCGCGACACCGCTGCGCGGCGGCACCACACCGACGATTTCAGACGGATCGCGCTTGAGGTACGTGAGGATGCGCTCGATCGCGCCGCGCGTCGGCGGCACCACCGGCAGGCCGTCGGTCCATTTGTTCTGGAAACAGACTTCAATCGCTGACTCGAGGTCGGCGGCTTCTATGATGCGGGAGGAGAGTTGCATAGACTTGAAAGTCTAGCAGGATTCTCATCTGTGCAACTGCCCACCAGGCACCGCACGTCCACGCGTTTCGCACGCTGCAATTTTCCGCGCGTGGCAAACTGTCGCTGACGACGCGCTGCTTAGAGCGTAAATTCCTCCGCCACTTCGCGCATATCGGCGATCTTTTCGATGTCCGCGAATCGTGCAATGACCCGCTCCGCGAGCGCCCTGCCCCAGATCGGTTCGCCGAGCTCGAAAAATTTACGCTCGAGTTCCTGCGCGGTGACCGGATTGGCAGGTTCGCCCTTGGTCATGGTACAGCGCCCGCTGTAGCGCGTGCCGTCCCTGCAGATGATTTCGAGATCGCAGATCTGCTGTTTTGGATATGCGGCGGTATGCGCCGGATTCTCTACGACATCGACGCGCAGCGCGAGCTCGCGTATCAGCGGATTGGCGACCGCCGCATCGCTGAAACTTGTGAGCCCCGAGCGTCCGTGATGGAGAATGGTGGCGACCGCAAATGGTATTGAAAATTTGGCGCCGAAACTGCTGGTCACGACTTTTTGCGATTTGCTTGCGGCCAACCGGTAGGTGCTGACAGTGATGCTCAGGATAGCGGCCGGCGCCAGGCCGGTCGGTGGCAGCCGCGTCATCAGGTCTTCCAGCGCGTCGATCGCGGTCTGCATGGAGCGCGCGGTCGGATGCAGCTTGAAATAGCCGTCAGCGACCATCCAGTCGTCGCCCAATCCTGCGAGCACTCGGTCCGCGTCGAAGCGGTCGCCCAATATCTGCCCGAAGGTCGTTGCCGCGCCGTCGTGTTCGCCGGTGAAACCGCTTTCCACGAGCCGCGCCGCGATCTGGCCCATATACCCGCTGTGCCCGGTGTATATATTGCGCACCGTCGCGCCATCGGCAAGTGTGCGGTAGCTTGACGCCATCGGCATGGAAGCCGCGACGTTCAACAGCGTTGCCATCTGCTGCTCGTTGAACGCGAACAATCGACCCGTCGCCACCGCCGCGCCGATCACGCCGAACGTGCCGTGCGGATGAATGATCTCGCGCACATGCGCGGCGCGATTGATGCGCGACGAAATCTCGTAGCCAAGCGCAACTGCCGCGAGCAAAGCTCCTCCCGAAAACCCGTGCTCCTGCGCGACCGCGAGCGCTGCGGGCACGATTTGTATGCCCGGATGACCTTTCGCCTGTGTGCTGCCTTCGTCGAGTTCCAGCCAGGTTCCCGCAGTGCCGTTGAGCAACGCCGCGTCAAGCGCTCCCGCACGCTGTCTGGCGCCTATGACCCACGCCTTGCCCGGTGCGGCACGCGCGAGGTGGCGACGGACAAATGCCTGCATTTCGTCCGTTTGCATGCCCGCTGCGATGACCGGCAGGCAATCGGTGATGACTTGCCGCGTCCGTTCGAGCGCGCGCGGCGCGATGTCGCGGAGCGCAGTCTTGCAGGCAAACGCCGCGAGCGCGTTCACGTACTGCGGCGCATCTGCGGCAATCACGCCGGAATTCCCGCGCTCAGTCGACACGCGCGCCGGAATCCTTGACGACTTTTGCCCATTTCGCGAGATCGGTTTTGATATAGGCGGCAAACTGCTGCGGCGTATTGGCGATGATATCGGCGCCCTGTGCTGCCATGCGCTCCTGCAAGTCGGGCCGTCCGAGCACCTTGACGATTGCTGCATGTATTAGGCTCACGATGGCCGCGGGCGTGTTCGCCGGCGCTAATATGCCCTGCCAAACAGCGACCTCGAACGTCGGCAATCCCGCTTCGGCTACTGTGGGCAGGTCCGGCATCACCGAAGAGCGCTTGGCCGTGCTCACTGCAAGCGCGCGGAGCCGCCCTGCCTTCACGTGGGGTGACGAAGACAATACGTTGTCGAACGCAAATGAAACCTGCCCGGCGATGAGGTCCGTGATCATGGGCGGGCTGCCCTTGTACGGCACATGCGCCATCTCGATGCCCGCCATCGTTTTGATCAACTCCATACCGAGATGGCCGGCGGTACCGTTGCCGGCGGACCCATAAAACACTTTGCCGGACCGCGCCTTGGCAAACGCGATCAATTCCCTGACCGACGTGACCGCAATACCGGGGTTCGCCAGCAGCAGGTACGGCGCCGACGTGACGAGTGAGACAGGCGCGAAGTCCTTGACCGGATCGAACGGCAATTTCGAAAAGAGACTGACGTTGACCGTATGGTTCGGTCCGATGAGCAACAACGTGTAGCCATCGGGGGGCGCGCGCGCCGCAATCTCGGTGCCGATATTGCCGCCCGCCCCCGGCCGGTTGTCGATCACCACTTGCTGGTTCCAGATGTCGCCGAGCTTTTGCGCAATAGAGCGACCAACAATATCGGCGCCACCGCCGGCTGCGTAAGGCACTATCATCCGCACCGGCCTTGCGGGAAAAGCCTCCGCCGCACCCGCGCAAGGCGTGAAAATGCCAGTGACAGTGAGCAGGCCCAACGTTGCGATTGTCTTCATTGCATTTCCATCGACGGTTTTCGATGCGAAACGATACGCCGAATCGAAAGGGATGTTAATCGAAGTCACTCAACCTGAATCTTGGCCTCCCTGATGACCCGTCCCCACCGCTCGCTTTCTTCTTTTATCTGCGCCGCAAGATCAGCCGCACTGCCGCCCTTCGCTTCCGCGCCCGCGCTGGCGAGATTCGCCTGAATATCCGGCAGGCGCAAAATGTTCGCGACTGCGCCATTCAGTTTTGTGATGATATCGGAGGGCGTTTTGGCCGGCACGAGAATGCCGTACCACGGGCCTGCGGTATAGCCGGGTATCGTTTCGGCGACTGTCGGCAGATTGGGCAAGGTGGCCAAACGTTTGAGCGTGGTCACGGCAAGCGCGCGCAGGCGGCCGGCCTTGACTTGCGGGAGCAGCGATATCGTCTCACCGAAGCTCAACGTCACTTCACCCGAAATCAGCGCGGTGGTCGCGGGGCCCGTACCCTTATAGGGCACGTGAATCATCTTTGTGCCAGCGCCCAGATCAAACAGCGCGCCGGCGAGATGTCCGGTACCACCGTTGCCGGACGATGAGTAAGTCAACTGTCCGGGCTTGGCCTTCGCGAGCTTGATGAATTCGCCGACCGTCTTCGCCGGCACCGACGGATGCACGGTCATCAACGCGGGCACGGCGGCGATCCAGATGACGGGCGCCAGATCTTTCTGCGGGTCGTACGGCATGCTCTTCAGGAGATGCGGCGACACCACCAGCGGCGACGGCGACGACATCAGGAGCGTGTAGCCGTCGGGCGGCGCCTTGGCGACAACATCGGCGCCGATCACGCCGCCCGCTCCCGGCCGATTGTCGGTCACCACACTGACGCCCAGCGCTTCGGAGAGTTTCTGTCCAATGACGCGCGCGAAAAAATCCGTGCCGCCGCCGGGCGCATAGGGAGAAATCATACGAATAGGTTTGCTCGGCCAGGTCTGTGCGTGCAGACCGCCTGCGCAAAGTATGCAGTTGGCAGTTAGCAGAAGCATGTAGTGCGTTCTCATCATGACTTCACCCGCTCCAATGTCTTTGCCACGCCGTCATAATCCTTGAATATTTCCTTGTCGACCGTGCGGCGCTGGCCGCACGCCTTCAACCACAGCCGCACCATGTGACGCTTTTTTTCCGGTTCGGGAAAATCCTCGAACGCGGTGCGCGCGTGCAGCGTCGTGTAGTTGTTGATGAACTGCATGTCGCCGCGTTCGAGGTCCATGTCGAGCCGCATGTCCTCGTCGTTCGTGAGCGCATCCATATATTCGAGCGCGGCGGTTTCAAGCTCGTCGTATTTCGCGTGGCCCATCTTGCGCGCGTTCTCTATCGTGTTGCGCAGGATGCGACAGCTCACGGTGTCGCCAGTGATACTGTAGACCGGCATGCGATACGTCGTGAACGCACCGCCCTCTTCCATGGTGGCGTGAATGTAGCCGCGCTCAAGCGGCGCCAGGTATTCCGGATGGTTGGCGACGATCTCGTTGTGGATGCGTGTCGAGCTCACGATGCTGGAAAGTCCGCCGCTCTTCGCCGTGCGCTGGCACATAAGGCCAACGATGTCACAGCGGTCGGTGTGAAACATCAGTCGCTGATTCGTGCGGTAGCCACGCACGCGGCCCGCGCCCATCTTCACACCCTCGTCGTAGACCTCGCCCAGCATCTCGCCGTAGGAGTTCTGCGAGATCGGCGAACCCATATAGCAGCCTATACCCCAGAAGATCGTGCGCACCTGCGCATCGCCGAGCTCCGCGGCTGGCAGGCCTTTCACGAGCAGAAAGCCGCGCCCATGATTGATCTCTTCCGCCCACGACTCGATCAGCGGCGCCATCGTCTTGAGTTTGAAGTCGCCGCGCTGCACATCCTGGACGCCAAGCCCGCGCGCGATGCATTTGCCCGCCGCTTCGCTAAGCTCGGCGACCTGAGTCTTGGTCAGCGTCACTACCCAGGAATCGTCATCGCGAAAATCGCGCCCGATCCAAGCAGATTTGTCGAGTACTGGTGGTTGGGAAACCATCACGCCTCCATTAATGCAGAGTAGTTTTCACTTCTCGATACGAACTAACGAGCGCGGAATTCCCATGGATCGACGACCGGCACATTAAGATCCTGAAAGTGCCGCACGTTGCGAGTGGCAAGGGTGGCACGCCGTGCCAATGCGATTCCAGCGATTTGAGTGTCACGCATATCAACCGACCGTCCCGTCTTTTGGCGCTGCGCAGCCAATAATGCCGCCTCCGTTGCCGCAGCACTGTCAAAATCAAGAACGCGATTTTCGAGATCATTTTCCAGCAACTGGGCAAATGCCGTTTCGAGTGTCAGGCGGCGACGCCCTTTAGGTAAAAGAGCAAGTCCGAGACGGGCTTCAAACAGCGTGATACTGGTGATCCACACGGATTCTGCCGGCTGATGATCCAGCCATGCGATCACCGGCGCATCGGGCGCCTGGCGCATAAGCGCCGAGAGCACATTGGTATCGAGAACGATCACTTCCCGAAATCCGCGGAGCGCACTGCCTGGCCGCGCAATTCCGGCAAATCCGTTGTTAGCCCGGTTTTCCTGAAACGCGCTGCGATGCGAGACCCCAGCTTGGACACGCTTTTGTTTCCGTCTTTAACCACGTCGCGCAAAATGTGCCGGACTTCTTCTTCCATGCTGCGCCCGTGCCGCTCGGCACGGCGTTTCAGGCGCGCTTTTACGTCATCTTCCAGATGACGAACGATGAATTGGGCCATGGGAATTCCTCACGATTTAATAAGATATCATGATATCACTATCAGGATATTTATCGCAAACCCGGTCTGCCATCCGGAAAGACTACTGACTGCGTATATTCGCCACCTTCGCCACATTCGCCCACTTCGCCATCTCTACCGGCAGCATTTTTCTAAACTCTGTGGGCGTGAGCGGATTCGCTTCGACGCCTTCCGCATCGAAGCGCTTGATGGTTTCCGGCATTTTCACGTAGCGAGCGATTTCGTTGTTGAGTTTGGTAATGATGGCGGGAGAAGTCCCGGCGGGCGCGCCCACCGCCCACCAGTTGTTTGCCTCGTAGCCGGGCACGCCCGCTTCGGCGATAGTCGGCAGATCAGGCGCCGCGGCCGAGCGTCTCGAACCGGTCGTCGCCAGCGCGCGTATCTTGCCGGTATTCATGTGCGGCAGCGTCTGGATCAGCGAACCCATGTTGATTTGCGTCTGGCCCGCCATCGTGTCGAGCAGCGCGGGGAAGCCGCCCTTGTAGACCACGACAATCAATTTCATGCCGGACATATAGTGGAAAAGCTCGGCGCTGAATTGCGCGTAGCCGCCGGACGTGGAGAGCACGAGCTTGCCGGGGTTGGCCTTGCCGTGCGCGATTAATTCGCGCACCGAATTCGCGGGCACGGCGACATTCACCGAGAGCACGCTTGGCCCCAGGCCCAGCATCCCCGCCCAGGCGAAAGAATCGAGCGCATCGTACGGCAGCTTGCGCGTCGCGCCGTTGACGGCGTGCGCCGCGGACGCGACAAGCAGCGTGTAGCCGTCGGGCTGCGCGTGCGACACGATCTCGGTGCCGATGATGCCGTCGGCGCCCGCGCGATTGTCCATGACCACCTGCCGGCCAAAACGCTCAGTGAGGTAGTTGCCGAAATAACGCCCCATGATGTCGTTGCTGCCGCCCGGCGGGAACGGCACGATCATGCGGATCGGACGCGCGGGATAGCCGGGCGCGGCATCGGCGGTGGTGCTGCTCT
>JBDSSV010000363.1:0-10992 GCA_039928535.1 Burkholderiales bacterium | reverse complement strand
CAACCCATGCCAGGTTCTGATACACCAGCGCGATATCGAGCTTCATACCGATGGTTACGAAAAACAGCCCGAGAAGCACGTCGCGAAACGGCTTGATATCGTCTTCGACCTGGTAGCGGTACTCGGTTTCCGAAATCAGCATGCCGGCGATGAACGCGCCGAGGACCAGCGACAAGCCCGCCAGCTCCGTGATAAACGCCAGCCCGAGCGTAATCAGCAGCACGTTTAAGACGAAAAGTTCCGACGATTTCTGCCCCGCCACGATGTGAAACCATGCGCGCATCGGGCGTTGGCCAAAATACAGCAATATCGCGAGCACCACCGCTGCCTTGGCCAGCGCAAACGCAAGTCCTGCCGCCATCGCGCCGGGAGCCTGCGCCAGTGCCGGAATCAAGATCAGCAACGGCACCACGGCAAGGTCCTGAAACAACAATATGCCGATGACCTGGCGGCCATGCAGCGTGTTGAGTTCGAGCTTGTCGGCGAGCATCTTGCTGACTATCGCGGTCGATGACATTGCCACCACGCCGCCGATCACGATGCCGGTGCGCCAGTCGACGCCGGCGATCAACGTGCCGGCGCCAACCGCGGCCAGCGTGAGCACGACCTGCGAAGCGCCCAGTCCGAACACCAACCGGCGCATGGTCGTCAGCTTCGCGAGGCTGAATTCGAGACCGATGCTGAACATCAGGAACACGACGCCGATCTCGGCCAAATTGCGCGTGCCGACACTGTCCGGAATAAGCCCTACTCCGTGCGGCCCGATCACGATACCCACCAGCAGGTAGCCGATCATTGCGGGCAGCTTCAGCAAGCGAAACAAAATTACCACCAGCACTGCGGCGGCGAGCAGGATCAAGGCGAGATGCAGCGAGTTTTCCATGCGGGCGCCGTGGGTTGGCCTTGAATAATGCCTTATCGCCGACGAATTGCAACCGGCCAGGAGTTGCTACAGCATTTGAAACCCGCTCGTGCGAAGAAGCCTGCAGCCACTTTGCTATACTGCAGCTCCATGACAGCCGCCCGCAAAAAAGTGTCGCCGCCGCCCGGTGCATCCGCGCTCGATCTTGCGCGCGAAGTGCTCGAAATCGAGGCCGCCGCGATCACCGGACTCATAGCGCGGCTCGATCAGAATTTTCAGCGCGCCGTCGACATCATCCTCAACGCGCGCGGCCGCGTGACCGTCAGCGGCATCGGCAAGTCCGGCCATATCGCGCGCAAGATTGCATCGACCATGGCCAGTACCGGCACCCCTGCTTATTTCGTGCATCCCGCGGAAGCGAGCCATGGCGATCTCGGCATGGTCACGCGCGATGACGTGTTTATCGCGCTGTCCAATTCCGGAGAATCCGGCGAGCTGCTGGCGATCGTCCCGTTGATCAAACGCCGCGGCGCCAAGCTCATCGCTCTCACCGGCAAACCGCAATCGAGCCTTGCCCAGGAAGCCGATGCTCACCTTTATGCGGGAGCAGACAAGGAAGCCTGCCCGCTAAATCTGGCGCCCACTGCGAGCACTACCGCAGCGTTGGCGCTGGGCGATGCACTGGCGCTCGCCGTGATGCAGGCCAAAGGCATCAGCCGCGACGAATTCGCACGCTCGCACCCGGGCGGCGCGCTCGGACGTCAGTTACTGACTCACGTGCGCGACGTCATGGGGGCCGCGAGCGATGCACCGCGCGTGGCGGACACCGCCATGCTCGCCGACGCGATACTCGAGATGTCGCGCGGCCGCATGGGCATTACTGCGGTCGTCGACGACAGGCAACGCGTGATCGGCATATTCACCGACGGCGATCTGCGCCGTACATTGCAGAAAGGCATGGATCTGCGCACGACACCCATAGCCGGTGTAATGACACGTAATCCACGCACCATTACGCCGGAGAAGCTGGCCGCCGAAGCCGTGCAGCTCATGGAGGAGCACAAAGTCAATCAACTGCTGGTGGTCGATGCGGAACGTCACCTCGTTGGCGCGCTCAACACTCACGCCTTGTTCAAAGCCAAGGTCATCTAGATTTCCCGGCCGCGCACGCCGCAGGCCGCGCGGATTCAAAATTCTCCATTTATGCAAGCCATCTACGCCAGAGCCAAACGCGTCAGCCTCGCGATCTTCGATGTCGACGGCGTGTTGACCGACGGCAGCCTTTACCTCGCGGACAGCGGCGAGGAAATCAAGGCCTTCAACAGCCTCGATGGTCACGGCATGAAGATGCTGCGCGAGAGCGGCGTCGAGCTTGCAATCATCACCGGACGCACGTCGCGCAGCGTCGAACTGCGCGCGAAAAATCTCGGCATCGACCTCCTGTATCAGGGCGTGGCTGACAAAGCGAAGGCGTTTGCGCAACTCATTGCGACGCGCGCCATCGATCCGGCGACGACTTCTTACATGGGCGATGACGTTGTCGATCTGCCGGTGATGGTGCGTTGCGGCCTGGCGTTCACGGTACCGAATGCACCGCTGCTGGTCAGGCAACACGCGCATTACGTAACACGCGCAGCGGGCGGTCATGGCGCCGCGCGCGAGGTCTGCGAACTGATCATGCACGCGCGCGGCACGCTCACCTCAACGCTCGAGGCCTATCTCAAATGATGCAGCGCCTCACGGCGTGGTTCCCGGTCTTGTTGCTCGCGGCGGTCGCCGCAGTGACAGTGTGGCTGGATCGCCAGGTCCAGCCACCCGAGTCCGTGACCGGCGGCAAGACGCGCCACGATCCCGATTACATCGTCGACAATTTCACCGTGACCCGCATCGGGCCCGACGGCGCGGTGCGTTACAAGCTGGACGCGCGCCGCATGCTGCACTTTCCCGACGACGACACTACCTTCCTCGAGACGCCGAAGGTGGTGAATTTTCGCGGCGCTGGCGTGACCGTAACGGCGAGCTCGAAAACCGCGACACTGTCGACTAACGGCGAGAACGCCTACCTCACTGACGACGTGCGGCTGACGCGGTCCGCGTATGACAATCACAGCGAACTCAACGTGCTGACGACCTGGCTGCATGTCATACCCGACGACGGCATTGCGAAAACCGACAAGCCGGTGCGCATCGTCGACGCCACCACCGTGATTACATCGGATGGCTTAGAATTCAACAATATTACCCACATCCTGAAACTGCATGCCAATGTCCGAGGCCGTTATGAGAAACCCAAGTAAGCGCATGAAGCCGCCCGCGTCACGCCGCAGTGCCGGCTGGCTGCGCCACCGCGCGGCGCTGCTGGCCTGCCTGCTGATCCCGCTCACGGTGCAGGCTGAGCGCGCCGATCACGATAAGCCGGTCAATCTCGAAGCCGACCAGGTGACGGTCGACGATGCCAAGCAGACCGCGACGTTTACCGGCAGGGTCGTGCTGACGCAGGGCACGCTGGTCATACGCGGCGACCGTATGGTGGTGCAGCAGGATGCCGACGGCTTCAAGTACGGCGTCGCCTACGGCAATCTGGCCAGCTTTCGCCAAAAGCGCGAAGGGGTTGACGAATACATCGACGGTTACGCGGAGCGCATCGAATACGACAGCAAGGCCGAGAAGCTGCAGATGTTCAACCGCGCCTATCTCAAGAAAGCCAATGACGACGTGCGCGGCAACTATATCTCGTATGAAGTCGCAACCGAATTTTTCAAGGTTGTCGGCGGCGGCAAGCAGGCGGCGACGCCGTCAAACCCGGAAGGCCGCGTGCGCGCGGTGATCCAGCCCAAAGCCAAGACGGCGCCGCCAGGCGCGCCGTCGCTGCCGCTCAAGCCGGCCGGCGATATCGCCAACCCGCGCGACATTCCAGCGGGCACCGCGCGTTGAGGTCGCCCGCGCACCGCACCCCCAGCGCCTGGCGGGGGCATCCAGCACTGCGGCCGGCCGGCCGTCGATCATGAGCCGGCTGCGCGCCGATCAACTCAAGAAACGCTACAAATCGCGCGTCGTCGTCAAGGACGTTTCGCTCGAAGTCAGCAGCGGCGAAGTCATCGGTCTGCTCGGGCCCAACGGCGCCGGCAAGACGACCTGCTTCTACATGATGGTCGGCCTGGTGCCGCTCGACGGCGGCGAAATCTATCTTGACGACAAACGGCTTACCCACATGCCGATCCACCGGCGCGCCAATCTGGGGCTGTCGTACCTGCCCCAGGAGGCGTCGATCTTCCGCCGCCTGACGGTCGCCGAAAACGTGCGCGCGGTGCTGGAACTTCAGAGCAATGACGCGGCTCAAATCAACACGCGGCTCGAACAATTGCTGCATGACCTGCACGTCGACCATTTGCGCGACCACCCGGCCATCAGCCTGTCGGGGGGCGAACGGCGACGCGTCGAAATCGCGCGCGCGCTGGCCACGGAACCGCGGTTTATTCTGCTCGACGAGCCGTTTGCGGGCGTCGACCCGATCGCCGTCATCGACATCCAGAAAATAATCCGTTTTCTGAAGGAGCGCGACATCGGGGTCCTCATCACCGACCATAACGTGCGCGAGACGCTCGGCATCTGCGACCGCGCGTATATCATTAATGACGGCAGTGTGCTGGCGTACGGAAAGCCCGACGAAATCGTCTATAATGACAGCGTGAGAAAGGTCTACCTCGGAGAGCATTTCCGCCTGTAGGCAGCGCGTCGGCAACGAGCGCGCGGGCGTTGCCAATTCCGCCAGCTCACACGCTCCGGATCACGCATTCAGTCATATATCCCAAATTACCGCGCAGCCAGACTCCTTTCGGGATCATGAAGCACTCGCTACAGCTCAGGCTGTCCCAGCACTTAACGCTCACGCCGCAACTACAGCAGTCAATCCGGCTGCTGCAGCTATCCACACTTGAGCTCAATCAGGAAATCGAGAAGTTCCTGCAGGACAATCCGCTGCTCGAGCGCGAAGACGGAATGCGCGAAGAACAGTTTGCGGCGGCGCTGCCGGGCAACACCGAGTTCACGCCGCCTGCGACGCCAGCATCAGGCAGCGAGACCGAGGCCGACACCACCGCGAGCGACACGCATGGCAGCGCCGATACCCCGGGGTTCGAAGAAGACTACAGCCATGGCGGCACGCGCGACGACAACGACGAAACCGAATATCCGCAGGTTGCAGCCGAAACGGAGTCGTTGCGCGAGCATCTGATTTCGCAACTGTCCCTGACGCAGATATCGGAGCACGACCAGAAACTCGTTACGCTCCTCATCGATTCGCTCGACGACGACGGTTACCTGCACCAGGACCTCGCCGAACTCGTCTCAATTCTGCCGCCCGAGCTGGAAATCGAAGTCGAAGATCTGCAAGTCGCGCTGCGGCACCTGCAGAACCTCGACCCGCCGGGAGTAGCCGCGCGCAACCTCGGCGAATGCCTCAAGCTGCAGCTCGAAATGCTGCCGGCCGCCACGCCGTGCCGCGCCAATGCGCTGGAAATCGTCACCCATCATCTGGACGTGCTGGCCGCGCGCGACTTCGCCAAGCTGAAAAAGCTGCTGCACTGCGAGGACGCGGTCCTGCGCGAGGTCAAGAACCTTATCACCAGCCTGAACCCGCGGCCGGGCGCGAGTTTCTCTTCCGGGGATACGCGCTACATAGTGCCGGACGTCATCGTCAAGAAGATCAAGGGCGTGTGGCTGGCGGCGCTCAATCCGGATGCGATGCCCAAGCTGCGCATCAATCGTCTGTATGCCGACATCCTGCAACGCAATCGCGACGCGGGCCATCAGCAGCTCGCCGGTCAGCTGCAGGAGGCGCGCTGGCTGATCAAGAACGTGCAGCAGCGTTTCGACACGATTCTGCGCGTGTCGCAGGCCATCGTCGACCGTCAGCGGCACTTCTTCGAGCACGGCGAAGTCGCGATGCGCCCGCTGGTGTTGCGCGAGATAGCTGATACGCTGGAGCTGCATGAATCGACGGTGTCGCGCGTGACCACCCAGAAATTCATGTTCACGCCGCGCGGCATCTATGAGCTCAAGTATTTTTTCGGCAGCCATGTCACGACCGACACCGGCGGTTCGGCTTCCAGTACGGCCATCCGCGCTCTGATCAAGCAGCTGGTCAGCGCCGAAAACGGTCGCAAGCCGCTGTCCGACAGCCAGATCTCGGAAATTCTCGGCCAGCAGGGCATCGTCGTGGCGCGCCGCACCGTCGCAAAATACCGCGAGTCAATGCAGATCCTGCCGGTCAACCTGCGGAAATCGCTTTAAACGCACGCCGCCGCCGTGCCCGCCGTAAACCCGTTAACGTACATTCAACCGAGGAGTCAGCCATGAATCTTCACCTGAGCGGTCATCACGTCGACGTCACGCCCGCCATGCGTGACTACGTCACGAACAAGCTTACGCGCATCACGCGCCACTTCGACCACGTCATCGATGTCAACGTGATCGTTTCGGTCGACAAGCTGAAGCGCAAAATAGAAGCCAACGTGCATCTGAGCGGCAAGGACATTTTCGTCGAATGCCACGATGCCGACATGTACGCGGCCATCGATGCGCTGGTCGACAAGCTCGACCGCCAGATACTCAAGCACAAAGAGAAAAGCGTCGAGCATCGCGGCGGGCGCGAACCCGTGCGCGATGACAGCGATGATTGACGCCGCGCCGCGCGCGTGCCATCGTGTGCGCCTGACGGCTCGCACGCGATGCCGACAGACCGGTCCGCTATGAACCTCATTGCCAAACTGCTTCCCGCTCAAAACGTCGTGCTGGATCTTGACGTCAGCAGCAAAAAGCGCGTGTTCGAGCACGCCGGGCTCCTGTTCGAGAACAACCAGAACGTCGCGCGCAGCCAGGTCTTCGACAGCCTGTTTGCGCGTGAAAAGCTCGGCTCGACCGGCCTGGGCCAGGGCATCGCGATTCCGCACGGCCGCATCAAGGGCCTGAAGGACGCGGTGGGCGCGATGATACGCATGCATGAGCCGATACAGTTCGACGCGCCCGACGGCCAGCCCGTCAATCTGATATTCGTGCTGCTGGTGCCCGAGCGCGCGACCGATTTGCACCTGCAGATATTGAGCGAGCTAGCGCAAATGTTCAGCGATCACGCATTTCGCGCGCAATTGGGGCAGGCGGCGTCTGCCGAAGCCATCCACAGCCTGATCGCCGAGTGGCAACCGCATGCCGCAGATCAGCGTAGCGCAGCTGTTTGAAGACAATCGCGACAACCTGCGCCTGACGTGGGTTGCCGGGCGCGACGGGGGCATCAAGGCGCTCGACAGCGCCCACCTCAAGGACTCGCACGGCGGCCTGATCGGCCATCTGAATTTCATCCATCCGAACTGGATACAGATACTCGCGCGGCCCGAAATCGACCACCTCAACGGACTCGACACCGCCACGCGGCAGCAAACCCTGCACCGCCTCACGACTTCGGACCTCGCCTGCATCATCGTGGCCGGCGGCGAAAGCGCACCCGCCCACCTCATCACGCTCGCGGATACCCTGCACGTCGCGCTGTTTGGCTCGACGCTGGACAGCGTCGAACTGATGTGGATGTTGCGACCCTACCTCGCGCGCGCACTCGCGGAATCGACCACCATGCACGGCGTGTTCTTCGACGTGCTGGGCATGGGCGTCATGATTACCGGCGATAGCGGTGTCGGTAAAAGCGAGCTCGCACTCGAATTGATCAGCCGCGGCAGCGGACTCATCGCCGACGACGTCATCGAGCTCTACCGCATAGCGCCGGAGACCCTGGAAGGCCGCTGTCCCGTCCTGCTGTGCGACTTTCTCGAGGTGCGCGGCCTGGGCGTGCTCAATATCCGCACGATATTCGGCGAAGCCGCGCTGCGGCCGCGCAAGAACATGAAGCTGATCGTGCATCTGGAAAAGCCGGCCGGCAGCGAGACCCACTATGTGGACCGCCTGCCGCTGAAGCCCGGCGTGCATGAAATTCTCGGCGTCAACATCAGCAAAGTAACGATCCCCGTCGCGGCGGGCCGCAACCTCGCGGTGCTGGTGGAAGCGGCCGTGCGCAATCATGTTCTGCAAATGCGCGGCATCGACAGCACGCGCGAATTCATCGAGCGCCAGGCGCAGCACATGAGTGGCGGCGGCGAATAAATGCCGGACGTCATCGCCTAGCTCGCATGCAGCTCGTCATCGTCACCGGCCTATCCGGCTCCGGCAAAAGCATCGCGCTGAAGGCGCTCGAAGACAGCGCCTACTATACCGCTGACAACGTTCCCGCCAAGCTGCTGCCCGCGATGGTGGAATTTCTGCAAACCGCCGGCTATGCGGATGCGGCGGTCAGCATAGACGCCCGCAGCGGCGACACCCTGCATCAACTGCCGCGCCAGCTCGCCGACCTGAAAGCGCGCGGGGTCGACGTACGCGTTTTGTTTCTCGAAGCCAAGACTGACACGCTGATCAAGCGCTTTTCCGAAACACGCCGCCGCCATCCGCTGAGCGCGGGCGAGCTGACGGTCGGCGAATGCGTGGCGCGCGAGCGCGAGTTGCTGGCGGAAATCGGCGGGCTGTCCCATCATATCGACACCAGCGACCTGAATCCGAACGCGTTGCGCGCATGGATCAAGGAGTTCGTCGACTTCGATCACGCCGGGATGACGCTGCTGTTCCAGTCGTTCGGCTACAAGCACGGTATACCGCTCGATGCCGACCTCGTGTTCGACGTGCGCTGTCTGCCCAATCCATATTACGATCCCAAACTGCGTCCGCTGACGGGCAAGGACCGCGCAGTAGTCGATTTTCTGGAAGCCGACGCCAACGTGAAACGCATGTACGACGACATCCGCAAATTCGTGGCCGACTGGCTGCCCTGTTTCCTCGCCGACAATCGCAGTTACGTGACGGTCGCCATCGGCTGTACCGGCGGCGAGCACCGTTCGGTATACTTCGTCGAGGCGCTCGCGCGCCATTTTCGCGCGCAGCGCCGCGTACTGGTCAGGCACCGCGAACTCTCCTCATGAACTCCGCCACGCATCCGCGCACCTACATCTTCACGCTCAATACCGTGCTGTTCCCGGGCGGCACGCTGCCGCTCAAGATTTTCGAGCAGCGGTATATCGAGATGACCAAGACCTGCATCAGCGAGGAGCGCCCGTTCGGAGTGTGCCTCATCAAGGAAGGCCGCGAGACCGGCACGCCGGCCGTGCCGCAGGACATCGGCTGTCTCGCGCGCATCACCCAATGGGACATGCCGCAGCTCGGCGTCTTCCACCTGCAGGTCGAAGGCCTGCAGCGGTTTCGCCTCCTGAGCTCGGAAGTCGAGAAGAACGGCCTGATTTCCGCGACCATCGAGCCGCTGGCGGACGATCAGGAAGTAGCCCCCGAGGAAACGCTGTGCAGCGACGTGCTCAAGGCGATCATCGACAAGATAGGCGCCGAGCACTTCCCGTCGCCGCAGCGTTTCGACGACGCGGCCTGGATCGGCTACCGTTTGAGCGAAGTGCTGCCGATCAGCCTCCACGTCAAGCAGCAGTTGCTGCGCATGACCGATCCGCAGGCGCGGCTGTCGCAGTTGGGGCAGATATTGACCGCGCAGGGCCTGCGCTCGTAAGCGGGCGACGCTAGTTCCTGGTATCGCCCGTCTTGGGGTCGTCCGCCTTGGTATCGTCCGGCTCGCCGAAATAGCCGGGGAATTCGCCGGCATAGCACGGCGGAGAAGCAAAACCCGCTGCGGTCTCGACGCGCTGGCGCGGCAACCCGCGCTGCGCGCACAGGCGTGCCGCCTGCTCGCGGCATTGTTCGGCGCTGATGCGCGCCAGGCTGGCGTTCCTCGCCACGTATATGCCGGCCTCGGTCACCACGAAATCCATCGGCACGTCATGCGGCTGCGGGCGTATCGTCGGCAGGCCCGCGAACTCGAACGCAACGCCGATGGCGAGCAACTGCGGCGACATCGAATCCAGGGTGCGATCGAAATAGCCGCCGCCGTAACCGAGGCGGTAGGCCTGACCGTCGAAGCCGTTCATCGGCACGATGGCCGCGTCCGGCACAACCAGCGCGGTACCATCGGGAATGGGAATGTCGTATACGCCTTTGGACATCGGCGCGCCCGGCCACCAGGCGCGGAATTGCAACGGCGTGGCTTTGGCGACCACCACGGGTAAAGCCGCGGCGGCGCCCTGCTCGCGAAAATGCCTGATGACAAAGCGCGCGTCGAATTCGCCTTTGAACGGCCAGCAGAATCCTATCGTCATGCCCGCCAGCAGCGCGAACCCCGCTTCGATATGCGCGCTGATGGCGGCGTTCATCTGCCGGTGGCGCACCGGCTCGAGCGCTTCGCGCTGCGCGATCAGCTCCGCGCGTTTTGCCTTGCGCCAATCTCTGACCTCTATCCAGGCTTCGTTCATGATTTGTTGACTTCGCTTGCTGGCCGCAACTGCGCGCGCGCCTTATACTGAACGCCGCAATGTCGAACAAGTTCCCAGCATACACTGCGGCCGCCGCATTGTGCATCGCTCTCTTCTTCGCCGCCGCCTGCGCAGTTGCGGCCGGGCCCGTACAGGAAATCGAAGTTCCCGCCTGGTTCAAGGTTTCGTTTCTCGACCTGCGCGACGACATCAAGGAAGCGGCCGCGGCAAAAAAACGCGTCATGATCTACTTCGGCCAGAACGGCTGCCCGTACTGCAAGCGGCTGATGGATGTGAATTTCGGCGACCCCGCGATTGCCGCCAATACGCGCCGCCATTTCGATGCAATCGAAATCAATATCTTCGGCAGCCGTGACGTGGTTTGGCTCGACGGCAAGGTGCGCAGCGAAAAAGAGTTCGCCGCGCTGCTCAAGGTGCAGTTCACGCCGACCCTGCTGTTTCTCGACGAGCGCGGCGGCGTTGCGCTGAGAGTTAACGGCTATTATCCGCCGGCACGCTTCGTCACCGCGCTCGACTACGTAGCGCAGCACCGCGAACGCGCCCTCAGTTTCGCGGAATTTCAAAAGCAGCAGCAGCCCTCCGCACCTGCCGCGGCCATTCCGGACGAGCCTTTCTTCCGCAAGCCGCCCTACGACTTCGACCGGCGACGGCCGGCCGCGCGCCCGCTCGCGGTTTTCTTCGAGCAGCCCGGCTGCGCGGACTGCGATG
>JBDSSV010000362.1:0-5315 GCA_039928535.1 Burkholderiales bacterium | reverse complement strand
GCACCGCCCGATTCACGAACGGCGTCGGCATCTTGTTGATGTACCACGCCACCGCGAGCGCGATGCCGAGGCCGAGCAGCAGGCCGATCAGGATGCCGATCAACAACGAACCCGCGCCGCTCTTGTTGTTGGCCGGTTTTTTCGCGGGCCCCTTGTAGTCCTTGCTCATGCCGGAATTTTACATTTTTTCGGGTGCGGAGACACCCAATAACGCGAGCCCGTTGCGCAGGACTTGGCGCACGGCGACGCACAGCGCCAGGCGCGCAAGCTTCATGTCCTCTTCCGGCACGAGCAAGCGGGTCGCATTGTAATAGCCGTGAAATTCGCCGGCGAGTTCGCGTACGTAGAACGCGATTTGATGCGGTGCAAATTCACCGGCCGCGCTGGCGACGATTTCCGGATATTCGGCAAGTCTTTGCATCAACGCCAGCTCGCGTGCGTCGGTCAGGGACACGAGCGAAGCGCTGTTCAACACTTTCGCATCGCCGCCCCATTGCGCCAGTACACTGCAGACGCGCGCATGCGCGTACTGCACGTAATACACCGGGTTTTCCTCGCTTTGCGCGAGCGCGAGATCGATGTCGAATACGAATTCGGAATCCGCGCGGCGTGACACCAGAAAAAAGCGTACCGCATCCCGCCCGACCCATTCGATCAGATCGCGCAAGGTCACATACGCGCCGGCGCGCTTGGAAATTTTCACCTCCTCGCCGCCGCGCATCACCCGCACCAGGCTGTGCAGCACGTAATCAGGGTAGCCCTGGGGAATGCCGAGGTCCAGCGCCTGCAGTCCGGCGCGCACGCGCGTGATGGTGCTGTGATGATCGGTGCCCTGAACGTTGATCACGCGTCTGTAACCGCGTTCCCATTTGGTGACGTGGTAGGCCACGTCCGGCACGAAGTAAGTGTAAGTCCCGTCCGATTTGCGCACCACGCGGTCCTTGTCATCACCGTAGTCGGTGGTGCGCAGCCACAGCGCGCCGTCCTGCTCGAAGGCCTTGCCGCTCGCGATCAACCCTTTGACTACCGCATCGACTTTGCCCTCGGTGTAGAGACTGGACTCGAGGTAGTAGATGTCGAACTCGACATCGAAGGCCTGCAAGTCGCCATCCTGCTCGTGGCGCAGGTAAGCGACGGCGAACTTGCGTATGGATTCTAGATTGTCGCTGTCGCCGCTGCCTTCTACCGGGGCGCCATCCGCGGCGCCCGCCGTCTTGCCGGCAAGAAAATCCGTGGCGATTTCCTGGATGTATTCGCCCTGGTAGGCGGCTTCCGGCCACCCGGGCTCCGCCGGCTTGATGCCCTTGGCGCGCGCCTGCACGGACAGCGCGAGATTATGGATCTGCACACCGGCGTCGTTGTAGTAGAACTCGCGCGTTACCGCATAGCCCTGCGCCTGCAGCAGCGCCGCGATTGCGTCGCCCAGAGCGGCCTGGCGGCCGTGGCCGACGTGCAGCGGGCCGGTGGGATTGGCGGAAACGAATTCGACCTGCACTTTCCGGTTGCCGCCAGAATCGCTGCGGCCATAGTTCTCGCCCAGCGTGAAGATATGGGCAATCACCGCTTGGTGCGCGGCCGGCTTGAGAAAAAAATTAATGAACCCGGCGCCGGCAATTTCCGTTTTGGCGACATACGGTGATTGAGGCAGGCCGGCGATCAGTGCGCTGGCGATCTCACGCGGATTGCGTTTCAGGGGTTTCGCTAATTGCATCGCGACATTGCACGCAAAGTCGCCATGCTGCGCTTGTTTCGGGCGCTCGAGGACGACCTTGGCTGCGGATTGTTCGGGGGCCACGGCCATGCGCGCCGCTTCCAGCAGGCTGGCGATATGCGCGCGCACGTCGGGAAAGGCGGAGTCAGTCATGCCAAAGCGTCAGATCCGGAAACGGCGGACGGCGGTGCGCCGCTCGCCCGCGGTGAAAAGGAGGCGAATTTTAGCATGTGCCGAGGGGCGGCCTTACTCCGTCAGACCTCAAGCGGGTCGACATCGAGCGCCCAGCGCACTTTGCGTTCACCGGCGGCATCCAGACGCGCGCGCCAAAGGTGTAAAAACTTCTGTAATGCCGTGCGTGAACGGGCCTGGACAGTCAATTGCGCGCGCTCCATGCCGGCAAGGCGCACGAAGCCGGCCGGGATGGGATCGTATATCGTCACTGCGCTTTCGATGCTTTCGGCGTACGTTACCGCGCGCGACAGAAAGCCGAGCGCGCCGCTGATAAGCGGCGCTTCGGCGCGCAATACCGCCTGGTGGACGAAGGGCGGAAAGCCGGCCTGTTTGCGTTCCGCGAGCAACTCCCGCGCATAGGCAGGATAGTCCTGACGACGCAGAGCTTGATATAACGGGTGCTGCGGAAATTCGGTTTGTATCAGCACGCGTCCGCGCGTGGCGCCGCGCCCTGCGCGTCCTGCCACCTGGGTCAGGCGCGCGAACAGCCGTTCGCCGGCGCGGAAATCGGTGCTGTACAACGAGCCGTCGGCGTTGATCACGCCCACCAGATTGAGTTGCGGAAAATCGTGCCCTTTGGCAAGGATCTGCGTGCCCACCAGGATGTCGATTTCCTGCGCGTGAATTTGCCGGCGCATGTCCTGCCACGCGTGCTTGCGCCGCGTGCTGTCGCGGTCGACGCGCAGGATGCGCGCAGCGGGGAAAATGCGCGCCAGCGCGCCCTCGATACGCTGCGTGCCCTGCCCCAGAGGCAACAAGTCGTGGCCGCCGCAGTGCGGACATGCGGCAGGAATCGCCGCCTGATGTCCGCAGTGGTGACAGCGCAGGCGCCGGTCCGTCGCATGCAGCACGAGTTTGGCGGAACAGCGCGGGCAGTCCGCAGTCCAGTTGCAGCTTCGGCATATCAGCACCGGCGCGTATCCGCGCCGATTGATGAATATCAGGCTTTGCTCACCGCGTTTCGTCGTGGCATTTATCGCCTTGAGCAGTTCTTGCGACAATCCGTCAATCAAATGCGTGTTTCGCGTATCGATGTAATCGATGTCTGCGCGCATCGCATTGACGGGTTGCGTCAATGTCAGCAACCGATAACTGCCCGTCGTCGCTTTGTGAAATGACTCCAGCGCGGGAGTGGCCGACCCGAGCACGATGGGTATCGCGCGCGCTTTTGCCCGCACGAGGGCGAGATCACGCGCGGAATAACGCAGGCCATCCATCTGCTTGAATGAAGCATCGTGTTCTTCGTCGACCACGATCAGCCCCAACTCAGGTAATGGGGTGAAGATCGCGAGCCGCGTGCCGAGCACGATGTGGGCGCGGCCGGATTGCGCCGCGAGCCAGCCTTGTAAGCGCTCGCTCTCGTTAAGACCGCTATGCAGCGATACTATCGTTGAATCCGGAAAGCGCGCGTGCACCAAGGCTTCGAGTTGCGGGGTGAGATTGATTTCAGGCACCAGCAGCAATGCCTGCTTGCGCTGCGTAAGCGCGTCGGCGATCAATTGCAGATAGATTTCGGTTTTGCCGCTGCCAGTAACACCCATCAGCAGGCATGGCGTAAAGCCGGCGCCTGCATTGCGTACGCTGTCGACCGCGGTTTGCTGTTCGTCGGTAAGCAACGGACCTGGCATTGATCCCGGCGCCGGAACTCGAGCGCACACTGTCGCGGACGCACGTGCGTGTCGTTCTACCCAACCGGCGGCCAGCATGGCTTTCAATGCGGCGCGCGCGCGCGGTGCGACTGCGTATAGCCTGCCTTCGTCCACATCGTCGCTTGCCAGCAGCAGGCGCAGCAGGTCGCGCTTGATGGTGGCGCGCGGCGGCAACTTGGCGGGATCTACCTCATGACCCGCAGCGGTCAGGCGGTAAGTCCTAACTGCATCGATCCTCGGCGGTTGCCGCCGCCGCAGGCGTGTCGGCAACGCGTTGAGGACCACTTCGCCAAGCGGATGGTGATAGTACTCGCTGCAAAACGCGAGCAGCTTCAATACATCTTCCGGCAGCGCGGGCACATCGCGTTGGATGCTCAGCACGCGGCGCACGCGTTGCGGCGCCAAAGTCGTTGTGCTCGACCATTCCATGATCACGCCGACCGCAATTTTTTTCCCGAACGGGACCAGAACGCGTCTGCCGACGTCGTCACGGGTTGCCTCGTCGGCCGCGTAGTCAAACAAAGTCGGCACCGGCACATCGAGCGCGACTCGAACAAAATTCATAACGGCTTTGTTGTCATTGCAGTTAGCGAGTATTGCTAGAGTGGATTCTGAAAACGAGCGACAACTAGCTTATCGCATGGGGATTTTCTACGACTGGCCAGGTTGTGGATAACTGTGTTGATTAATATTCGGGCAGGCACAGGCGTCTGACAGACAGAGGCGGACTGATTTTGTTGAGTTTTTTATTTGAAGAGGTAAAATTACTTATAAATCAAATAGATAAAAACGGCCGCCTACAGCTGCCACAGTGTAGCTTCCAATCAAGTCACAAATCTCCGCCGCTGTGCATAAGTTTGCCTGGTGAGCGTGCTGCAACGCCCCCAACTGGCACGGTTCTTTAATGGTAGTGTGCGCTCAGTTCGCGCACCGTTTGAATCAACACCGCGACATTTTCGGGTTCGGTAAACTGTGAAATACCATGGCCCAAGTTGAAGATATGCCCGGCGCCGTGGCCATAACTTGCGAGTACTGCGGTTGCTTCGCGAGCGACGGCTTCCGGCGATGACAATAATATCGCCGGATCCAGGTTACCCTGCAAGGCGACGCGCGCGCCGACGCGCGCGCGGGCGGCGCCGATATCCACTGTCCAGTCCAGACCTACGGCATCGCAGCCGGTCGCCGCAATGTTTTCCAGCCAGCCGCCGCCGCCTTTGGTAAATACAATGCAGGGGACGCGTACGCCGGCATGTTCGCGTTTTAGTCCCGCGATAATACGAGTGGTATAAGCGAGCGAGAACTCATGGAAGGCCGCGTGTGAGAGCATGCCGCCCCATGTGTCGAACACCATCACCGCCTGTGCCCCGGCTTCGATCTGCGCATTCAAGTAAGCGACCACTGCGTCTCCATTTACGCTAAGTATGTGATGCAGTAAGTCCGGCCGCTGATAAAGCATCTTTTTAACAGTGCCAAAATCACTGCTGCCGCGGCCTTCAATCATGTAGCACGCGAGCGTGAACGGACTTCCGGAAAACCCGATCAGCGGCACGCTGCCGGCCAGCGCGCGGCGGGCCTGGCTGATCGTGTCGAGCACATAACGCAGATGAGTCGCGGGGTCAGGCGCCGTAAGGTCTCTGATCGCCCACTCCTCGCGCAGCGGTCGTTCGAATTTGGGCCCTTCGCCTTCGGCAAAATACAAACCGAGCCCCCTCGCGTCCGGA
>JBDSSV010000361.1:0-2828 GCA_039928535.1 Burkholderiales bacterium | reverse complement strand
GTACGCGAACGCCTGTCAGGCGTGGGCTTCGACGCGATTGGTAACTCCTCCGCGGACTTCGGCGCTTACCTCAAGTCGGAAATGGCCAAATGGGCGAAAGTCATCAAGGATTCGGGCGCGAAGGTCGATTAGGGCGCCGGCGCCTTTTTTTAGCGTCACCTGCTATGCGTGCCGCGCGTCGAGCGCCGGCTAGTAGCGGAAAATTCCGCTGTTGTTGAACACCATCCGCCGCGGCGACGCGGTGGGCAATGATGGCCCTTGCCCACCGGTCAGACTGTCGACCCTGCTACCTCGGACTGGTTTGCGCGCGCCGGAAGGAACCTCCTCTAGCGCTGCAGCCGTCAGGCGGCGCCAACCACCTGTTGCGCGAGTTTTTTCTTGAGCACGCTGGATGCCTGTGTATAGCCGCCGCCCAGCCCGTCGACGAAATGAACGTGGCGGTCGCGGCGGTCGCGGACATAGCAGGACATGACGCTCGCCGAGCAGACCTGCAATGCGAACACGAGGTCGCCTTTTTGTTCGAGGCCGGTCAACGCGGCGACCAGCAACTGCCGCTGGCCCGCGGTGCCCGACATGACCGTAGTCACGCGCCCATCGATCATTAGAGTGTCGGAAAGCTGCACCAGGCGGTCCAGGTAATGCGAGCCTTCCCGGTTGAACGCGAAGTAGAGCCCGCCGGCCACCGTGCGCAGCCAGTTCTCCGCAAGATAGGTGAAATCGAAGCGCCCCAGCCGCGCGCGCATTTCCGTAGTGATCTTGCCGACTGTCTTGTCGAGCTTGAGCGCGAGACGTGATACCGGACTGCGCTGCGCCAACGGCCCGTATGTCGTCTCGATTTCTTTGAGGACGCCGGCAATGATGGCCGCCTGGCGCTCAGGCCTGCGCACGGTGATCAGCAGACACACCACCTCCTGCGTGTTGGCCGGCGGCGGGATGCTGTCCCAGCGGCATTCCATGCCTTCAAGGTCGACCGTTTCGCTTTCAGCAGGCGCTGCCGCTACGGCGTCACCATCTTTGATGATGCGCTCGGCGTGTAACAGGCCTTCGCCCAGCGCGACCGGAATGACCAGCCCCTGGTGGTTGACATCCACCTTGGCGATCGTAAGCCTGACGTTGTTGCGATAAATGTCCGCCACTGCGACACGCCCGACCCGCAAGTCCAGGCCGAAGTTCACGCGGGTGTTCTCGCGGTGCACGCGCAGCGCCGCTTCGATCGCGTCTGCGATCGCGGGCGGCGCCAGCAGCGTCGCGCCGTCGCCGCCGAAAAAGAACGGCAGTTCGACATCCTCGCGATGCGCGATGTTGAGCGCAGCGATGATGCTGCCGGCGGCCACCAGGTTGACCTGCTGGTGTTTGCCGTCGCTCAAAGCTTGAGTCGATTTACACACGTCGGTGAGGATTACGTGCCAGTCTTCCGGCACCGCGGAGAACTGCGTTTCGTCCTCCATCAACTCGCTCAGCGCAGCGGTGTGGACAGGCAGCCCGGAATAAAAACGCGCGGTATTCACAGCTCTTCGGTCCCAGTTGTTTTATACCGACTTGGCGCGGGCGCGCATGCGCCGGGGACACGGCGCGCTCAACGCCCGGCCGCGCGCCACGGAGGACAAAAATTCCCCTGCCTACTACCGTATAGCGTACGCGCGACGACCGGATGCCGTCTATGCACTAGTTAACGCCTGTGCACCGATAATCCTGCGCGCGCGGCAAGACGGCTGTAGGACTTGCTCTAACCTCCGCCCAGATTCTGAATCGCGTCGACGACGAGCTTGGTGCCGATTGCGATCATCAGGATGTCGCTGGCGACGCGCACATAACGATATCCCGATGGCGGCGGACCGATGCGCGCGACCAGCGGCTGCGGGACTTCGTAGTAAACGACGTCGCGTGGCAAGGGCCGGCCAACCACCCATTTCTTCGCCTGGCCGGGAGGCATGCAGCCGTTGTGCTTTTTCGCGAGTCCCGGCGGGCAGCGGCCGCCGCGAAACTGCTCGCCGTAGTATTCGCGCACGTGTTCGCGGTGCCTGTCGTCGAAATGCTTCACCTCGCGGTCATCACCGCCTCGGTTGCCCTCGTGCGACTTTTCCTTCTTTTCCTTCTTTTCCTTTTTAAACTTGCCGCCTTTACCGTGTTCGTTCCATTCCGGCTTGTCGGCGAGCGCGGGCGCGCACGCAAACACGCTGGCTAAGATGAGCGCAGTCGTCCACGCGGTAGTCTTTATCGCAAATCGTCTCATATGCATCTCCAGAAAAAAAGTCACCGCAGCGACCTCACAAGACTGATTGCGGATTGCCGCAAGGCGCCTGCGCGAAACGCCGGCGCAATTTACCGCTTACGTTCTGGCCCCATGCCGCGGCCCGAGGAAAAACCACAGGATCAACCCGAGCACCGGCAGCAGTACCACCACCAGTATCCACAGCAGCTTCTTCTCGTTGGAAACGCCGCTCTGAAAGATATTGATGATCGCCCAGATATCGCAGGCGAGCACCAGGATGCCCCAAACGCTGTAGCCCATATCGAACATTTTATGCTTTCGTCATCAGGTTGACAGCACGCTCAACTTTTGCGGCTGCCGAAAACGAGCAGCAGGCCACCGACCACGATGGCGCCGATGCCGCCCCACATCGGGATGTTGACCGTCTCCTTGTCCTTGATTGTGAACTCGATCGGGCCGAGCTTCACGTCGTGACTCTCCTTGGTATAGGTAAAACCTCCATACGTCAGGGCGAGGATGCCGGCAACGATCAGTGCAATGGCAAATACCTTGATTGCGTCCATGGTGGCTCCTTCAACTTGCCGGGCGCGGACCATACCGCGCCTGAACGAATTTT